>NZ_JAEILC010000052.1:0-48262 GCF_016307435.1 Pseudomonas sp. S4_EA_1b
TATATTTTTACACTTCTGAGCATCGGAGCTTTCTGGCATCCTGCGCCTCCCTATTCCGACCCGAGCCCATATTTTGTCTGACGCTCAAGCCCCCCGCCCCCGCTATAAATCCGACCTGATCTACGGCCTGGAAGACCGTCCGCACTTCAGCGCGGCGATCTTCGCTGCGCTGCAGCATGTGCTGGCCAGTTTTGTCGGCATCATCACCCCGACCCTGATCGTCGGCGGCGTACTCGGCCTGGAAAGCGAAGTGCCGTACTTGGTGAGCATGGCGCTGTTCGTCTCGGGCCTGGGCACCTTTGTCCAGGCGCGTACGTTCGGCCCCATCGGCTCGGGCTTGCTGTGCCTGCAAGGCACCAGTTTTTCGTTTATCAGCGTGATTCTCAGCGCCGGTTTTATGGTCAAGGCCCGCGGCGGCGGCACCGATGAAATTCTCTCGACGATCTTCGGCATCTGCTTCTTTGCAGCGTTTATCGAAGTGGTGCTCAGCCAGTTCATCGGCAAACTGCGCAAACTCATCACCCCGGTGGTGACCGGCACCATCATCACCTTGATGGGCCTGTCCTTGATCAAGGTGGCCGTCACCGACATGGCCGGCGGCTTCGGCGCCAGCGACCTCGGCGCGGCCGGCAATATGGGCCTGGCGGCCCTGGTGTTGCTGACCATCGTGGTGCTCAACCGCTTCAATAACCCGTTCCTGCGCCTGGGTTCGATCGTGATCGGCCTGACCCTGGGCTTTGTGGTGGCCTGGTGGCTGGGCCGCGTCGATATGGCGGCGCTGCCCCAGGTGCCGTTGATCAGCGTACCGGTGCCGTTCAAGTACGGGTTTTCGTTCGACTGGGTGGCGTTTATTCCAGTGGCGGTGATCTTCCTGATTTCGCCGTTGGAAGCCGCCGGCGACCTGACCGCCAACTCGATGATTTCCCAGCAGCCGGTAAAGGGCCCGCTGTATATCAAACGCATCAAGTCCGGCCTGCTGGCCGACGGCCTCAACTCGGCGATGGCCGCCACGTTCAACAGCCTGCCGATGGTGACCTTTGCCCAGAACAATGGGGTGATCCAACTGACCGGCGTGGCCAGCCGCTATGTGGCGTACTTCATCGCCGGCCTGCTGGTGCTGCTGGGGCTGTTCCCCATGATCGGCGCGGTGCTGCAACTGATGCCCAAACCGGTGCTGGGCGGCGCCACTCTGATCATGTTCGGCACTGTGGCGGTGGCCGGTATCAAGATCCTCGCCGAAGCCGGCCTGCACCGGCGCAACGTACTGATCGTGGCGATTTCCCTGGGCATGGGCCTGGGCGTCGCCGCCGTGCCGGAAGTGCTGCGCGAGTTGCCCAAGGCGCTGCATAACATCTTCGAGTCGCCGATCACCGTAGGAGCGTTCTGTGCCATCCTGCTGAACATTTTCCTGCCCGAAGAGTTCATAGAGCTGGAAGAAGATGAATTCGATCCGGAGTCCTCTACCCTCAAGGTGATGCAAGACCCGGACGTCACGAACTAGGAGACCTCACATGCGCAAGCTCATGGTGCTATCGCTGCTGCTACTGACCCTGAGCGCCTGCGCGCTGTTTCCGAACCGCGACCCGGTGAACATCAACGTGGTGGGCATCGAACCGCTGCAAAGCCAGGACCTGGAAGTGCGCTTCGCCGTCAAACTGCGGGTGCAGAACCCCAACGAAACGGCGATTGACTACAACGGTGTGGCTCTCGATCTGGAAGTCAACGGCCGACCGTTGGCCTCAGGTGTGAGCGACCAGGCCGGCAGCATCCCACGCTTCTCCGAGACCGTTCTGACGGTGCCGGTCAGCGTCTCGGCATTTTCGGTGTTGCGTCAAACCCTGGGCCTGAGCCAGACCCAGAGTTTGAACAACCTGCCCTATGTGCTGCGGGGCAAACTGGCCGGGGGGCTGTTCGGCACCATGCGCTTCGTTGACCGGGGTACGTTGGACATGCCTAACGGCGCGACGTGGTAAAGCCTGCGCAACCGACCGATACCCCGCCATCGGGGGCAAGCCCCCTCCCACATGTTGGCCCATGGGCAAATTTGGACGCACACAGCCCCCCCTGTGAGAGGGGGCTTGCTCCCGATGGCAGTGGCGCAGTCAACATATCGACTGGCTGGCTCTGCGCCATCGGGACGAGCCCCCCAGCCTTCCCGCCACTGCTTCAGTCCGTGATATAGCGCACGCCGGGTTTGGCGCGTTCATCCACCACCAGCTCGAACACATCCGGCCGTGCGTAATGCCCCACTACGTCGTAGTCATACCGCGCGCGCACCAGGTCGTCGGTATCGATCTGCGCCGTCAGCAGCCCCGCTTCGCCCACCAGCGGCCCGGCCAGGATGTCGCCCATGGGGCCGACAATCACGCTGCCGCCTGCGATCAACGGGCGGTCCGAAGGCCAGTTGGCAATCTCCACGCCGAGGGCTTCGGGCGACGCCTGCACCTGGCAGGCGCTGACCACGAAGCAGCGGCCTTCATGGGCTACATGGCGCATGCTCACCTGCCACATCTCGCGCTCGTCCACGGTGGGCGCGCACCAGACTTCCACGCCCTTGGCGTACATCGCGGTGCGCAGCAGCGGCATCATGTTTTCCCAGCACACCGCGCCGCCGATACGGCCCACCGCGGCATCGATCACCGGCAAGGTGGAGCCATCGCCCTTGCCCCAGATCAGCCGCTCGGTGCCGGTAGGCATCAGTTTGCGGTGCTTGGCCACCAGGCCGCCGGCGGGTTCGAAATACAGCACCGTGCAGTACAAGGTATTGCCGCTGCGCTCGATCACGCCCAGCACCAGGCTGGCGCCCGTGCGCGCCGACAACCCGGCCAGGGCGTCGGTTTCCGCGCCAGGTACATCGATGGCATTGGCAAAATAACGGGCAAAGGCTTCACGCCCTTCGGGCAGGCGATAACCCAGTTGCGTGCCGAACCCTTCGCCTTTGGGGTAGCCACCGAGCAGCGCCTCGGGCATCACCACCAATTGCGCGCCGCTGCGGCGGATCTGGTCTTCATAACCGAGGATCTGTTCCAGGGTGTCGGCCTTGCCGCCCGGTAGGGAGCCGATTTGCAAGGCCGCGACGGTAGAAATAGGCATAACGTTCACTCCGATGATTGGCTGGGGATTGCCCATTCTCCCGCCACCCCGGATCATGAATAAAGCCCACTTCAGTACTGAATGATATGAGCCAAATGAATATCGCCCAGGTCGATCTTAACCTGCTCAAAACTTTCGAAGCACTCCATGACGAGTCCAGCGCCAGCCGCGCCGCCTTGCGCCTGGGCGTGACCCAATCGGCCATCAGCGCTGGGCTGCGGCGCTTGCGCCAGGTGTACGGCGACCCGTTGTTTGTGCGCACCGGCCGCGGCCTGGCGCCGACGTTGCGGGCCAATCAACTCAAACCAGTGATCAGTGAAGCGCTGGACCGTTGCCGCCAGAGCCTCGCCATGGTCGACCCGGTCAATCAGCAGTACCAGGGGCGTTCGGTGGTGGTGGGTTTGTCCGATGACTTTGAAATCGCCTACGGCCGTCGGTTGATGACGCAGATCGCACAACGCCTGCCGCAATTGCGCGTGATCTTTCGCCAGACCCATAGCCAGATTGTCGCCGGCGCGCTGCTCGACCGCACACTGGACCTGGCGATCACCGCCGGCGGTTTTGCCCAGGGCCGGTTGAGCCGACAGGTGTTGGGCGAAGGGGATTACCGCTGCCTGGTGGACCCGGACAGCCTGGCGCCCGGTCAGCAAGGCATCGACCTGGACGAGTTTGTGCGCCGCGCCCATGTGTTGGTGTCGTCCGGCGGGTTTATCGGGATCACCGACGAGGGGCTGGCGGCGCAGGGGCTGAGCCGCCATGTGTGCGCCTCCACCAGCCACTTCGCCGCGCTGCCGTTTTTGCTCAAGGGCAGCCAGGCCGTTGCCACCATCCCCGGGCATGCGGCGCAGGCCATCGCCGAGATGACCGGCCTGCGCGTGCTGGCCTGCCCGTTGGCGCTGCCGCGCTACCCGGTGGAACTGGGATGGCGCACCCAGGCTCAGCTCGATCCGATGTTGCTGAAAGTCCGCGAAGCGATTGTGGCGAGCTTTACTTAGCTGCTGCCATCAGTTTGTTGACTTCGCTGCGCACCATGTTGGAAAACTCCGGCGGCGACATGCCGTCCAGTTCCGCACGGACCCACTCGGCCCATTTGCCCTTGCGCTTGGCGCGCTCGCCGAACAACCGCGCGGCTTCGCCCTTGGCCTTGCCCAGATTGGTTTGCCACAGGTCGTAGAGGCGCGACTTTTCATCTTCCAGCTCGGCGCGTTCGGCGAGGGTCTTGTTGGCGAGATTGAAGCTCATGTTGAATTACCTGCTGCACAAATAGGTGGCATCTTACACTGTAGGTCGAAATTTCCTGATTCGGATTTTGCCCGGCACTGCGCCCCAGCAAAAAAAAAGCAACTTTTAAGGGCGCCGGGTACTCCATTGTTCACTGTTACATTCACTTGCAAGGAGTCACCCCATGGCCCGCAAAACCGCCGCGCAAACCGCCGCCGACCAAATCAAGGACCAAGCTTTCAGTGAGCTCGCCGCGCTGATCGAAGAGTCCGACAAGTTGCTCAAGAGCAGCGCCAACCTGGTGGGCGAAGAAGGAGAGACCCTGCGTGAGCAGGTCGCCCTGAAGCTCAAACAAGCCATGGACTCCGTGACCAACGTACGTGAGCGCACCCAACCGATGGTCGACGCGACCGAAACCTATATTGGTGGCCACCCGTGGCAGACCGTCGCCATCTCGGCCGGCTTTGGCCTGGTGGTTGGCCTGTTGCTGGGTCGTCGCAACTAAACGTCGCCCGTCGCGCCGCTGCCACGCAGCGGCGTTTCAATGTCAGTTGGCCCAGTCACGCAACTGATTCAACGCCTGAAGTTCCACTTCAACCCCCTGCCCCAGCGACTTCGCCCGTGTGCGATGGCGTCTATCCCCCGGTAACCGCCGCAACCCTACGGCATGCATCTGCCGCACCAATTCCTGGCTGCGCTCGGCAAAACTTTGCCCGGCGGTTTTGCTCGGGTCGATAACAATCAACAGTTGCCCGGTCCACGGCGTACGCGCGCCAGGGTGATCGGCCCAGTTGAATTCGAAGGAAAAGTGCCCGCCGGTCAGGGCAGCCGCCAGCAGCTCGACCATCATCGACAGGGCCGAGCCCTTGTGCCCGCCGAACGGCAACAGCGCACCGCCCTCCAGCACGGCCTTGGGATCGGTGGTGGGCTGACCGAGGCTGTCCACCCCCATGCCAGGCGCCAAACGTTCGCCCTTGCGCGCAGCGATCTGCACGTCGCCATGGGCGATGGCGCTGGTGGCCAGGTCGAAGACAATCGGCGGGCCGTCGGCGCGCGGGGCCGCGAACGCAATAGGGTTGGTGCCGAACAACGGGCGATCGGCGCCGTGGGGCACCACGCAGGTCATGCTGTTGACCACGCTCAGCGCCACCAGCCCCTCTTCGGCGAACGGCTCAACGTCCGGCCACAGCGCCGCGAAGTGATGGGAATTGTGAATCGCCAGCAAGGCGATGCCGGCACTGCGCGCCTTGCTCACCAGCAGTGGCCGGGCCGCCGCCAGTGCCGGCTGGGCGAACCCATTGCCGGCATCCACCCGCACAAACCCGGACGCCACGTCCGTGACCACCGGAATGGCCTTGCCGTCGACCCAGCCGCTGGCCAGGGTGCTGAGGTAACCGGGGATACGGAAGATGCCGTGGCTATGGGCGCCGTCGCGTTCGGCACTGGCGCAATTGTGCGCAAGGATCGCGGCCACTTCCGGCGACGTGCCGTGCTGGACGAACACCCTGTGCAGCAACGCCACCAGTTCGGTGAAGCCGATAAGGGTATGGGGACTGTCGACTATCGGGGACTGGGCAGACATCTGTAGCTCCGATTTTATAATTGGAAGAGACAACAAGAATCCAGCCCTCCGATTAAACAACGCCCCATGTGCCTGCTGTCAACGGGCGCCCCCAGTTATCTACCGCCATCCGCGCCACCGCGCCGCCTACCGTGAAGCCTTATCCCGCCGCCTTGCTGGAGAGCGCACCATGGCGAACCTCACGCCCCCGTATTTCTTCGATGAGTTCCTGCAAAACGTCAAACGCAAGACCCCCACGCCCCGCGAGCGCGCGCTCGGGTTCTCGGTCAGGGACCTCGATTGGCTGCACACGCTGTACTACGCCACCCACACCGCGCGTATCGACCCCAGCGTGCAGCGTTACCCGATGCACGTCGAACGCTTGTCGGTCAACCGGCCCGACCACGCCCCCGTGCCCCTGGCGGGTGTGTTCATGATGAGTCCGACACCCGATGACCACAAAGCCGTGCTGTTTACCCCCTACGGCGGCCTGGAACTGTTCGACAGCCGCGCCGCGCTGCTCCATGAGGTGGATGAACGCCTGACGCAGCCAAGCCGGCGCGCCGAACTCCTGCAATTTCTGGCGATTGTCGAACGCGACGGCTTGCCCAGCACAGAACCGCTGAAGACAACGGGCGCGGTGATTCCAGGCGCGGTGATGCAAGACCAGGAACAAACCATCCTGGCCGGCCAGCAACACAACGTCTCTGCGATGCTGGAGGAACTGCGCAAGCTCCCCGACCTGCGCGGCATGCTCGACACCCTGCTGGGCATCATGGCCCGCTCGTACTTTCCGGGCCTGGACCAGCGCGACACGCGGGTGAATTTTTTTACCCAGCCCACGCCTGTGGAGGAGAGTCGCTGGGTGGCCTCCGAGTCATTGCGCGATGCGCTGCTGCAGTTTTACGTCAAGCAAGCCTGGCCGGCGAACCAGACTCACACGTATTTCAATGTGGGCCATGACGACAGCGCACACACCGCGCAACAGAGGGCCCAAGACCACCAGCGCTGGGACAGTGTGGTCGAACAGACCTGCGGCATCCTCTCGAAGCTGTTGAACAGCCTGCTGCAAACCTACTGGAATGAAGATTTCAACCGCGGTCAGTCGCGCCTGCGTTTTTTTGCCCGGGTCATGAGCGACAAGTTTCGCGCCGATCTGTTGTTCAAGCAGCAGGGCCTGGTCCTGTCCAGCCAGGAAAGCCTGGACCTGCGTGCGCTGTTCCTTCCCGACCAGGCGGCGCGTAGCGCCTATGCCAGCCATCTGAGAATAGAAAAGGTCCGTGTGCATGCCCCGTTCCAACACTATGTGGAGCTGGCCAGCACGCTGATGATCAGCGATAGCCAGGCCTACCTCTACACCCAATCGCGGGGGTTGCAGGTACTCAAAAACCTGAGCGACCTCAAAGATGCCTTGTTGCAGATGCTCAGAACGGCGGGCCACGAGGACGAACTGCTGCACTTTCTGTCGGTGGATGAACGCAGTGCGTTCGTGGGCATGGAACATATCCAAGTGACCGGCAAGCCCATCGCGGGCGATGTGTTCCAGGCAATGATCGAGGACATTGTCACCAAGCAGTCCGACAATCTGGACTATGCCTTGGGGCTCTATCGGCGCAGCAACGGCGTGATCGACCTGGCCGCGCTGCTCGACACTGCCCTGGACGTGCGCAGCATGCTCGACACGCGGCTGCTGGAGCAGGAGGCCGATGGGCGCTGGACCCTTCACCCCATCACCAGCGGCAATGGCCGCCCTACTACCGTGCAATCGGAGAAGGCCAAGGTGCACCTGGAACGTTTGCAGGCGGTGGACGCGGCCATGGCGCTGGAACGTAACCGGCAGCCGACCTTGCGCAGCCTGGTCGCCCATGCACTGGACACCGAATTGGCCAAGCGTCTGCTCGATCTCAAGGCCGAGCACGTCTATATCAACACCTATGCCACCCCCGCCGCAGAGCGCGAAGAGCGTGCGCCCCATAGGTCATTGAGCATGGTCGAGTACTTTATCGCGCGTCTGGCCGGGCAAGCCGATCGGCTCACCGAGTCGGCCCTGACCTGGTTCTACACAGAACAGAGCGCCGGCGTGGCCTACCAGTTGCACAACCTGACCATCGACAGTTTCAACGCCGTCATCGAAGAGGTGCTCAGCACGTTCGCGCAATGGGACCTGCGTACCCTGCCCCAGTTGCTGCTGGAGAATAACCGGGCGCACCTGAGCCAGGGCATGTTGCAGGGGCTGCGCGGCGAAACCGAATTGAGGCGCCTGGACCATAGCCTGCCGCCCCCTGCCCTGGCGTTACTCGATAGCGCCCTCAATGCCGACGGCATGAGCCGGCTGACCCGCCATGGCCTGAATGGCTTTATCCCGGATGCGTTCAGCCTGAGCCTGTTCCTGGGCACCGCTACCGAGCCTCAGCCCCTGGCCAATGCCTTTGTGCTGACCGAGCGCGGTGGCATCGACCCCATCCACTCGGGCACCGCCCTGCTGTGGACCCCACGGGGTGGCTATGAGGCGTTTGCGTCGATCCAGGCCCTGCGCGACAAGCTCGAACAGCGCTTGCAAAACCCCGTGCAGCGTCTGCCCCTGCTGGAGAACCTGCCGGTGTCGCGGCGCATCCCTCACCATGCCTGTCGCCTGGGGCCCTTGCAGCGAATCGGCGAACACCTGCTGCACAACCGTCAGCAGAGCTACAGCGACTTCACCCGCGACGAAATCGACCAGGTGCTGGTGATGGGGCTCAGCGCCACGCGCTTCCAGGACTGCATGGACCGGCTGATCAGGCGTCAAACCCCGTCCAATCTGCCCAGGTCGATCACCCTGGCGCGCGCCCTGATCCACCAACAAGCGCTGCCAGTCTGGCTGGGCATGGCGCGGCCCCACGAACAGATCCTGCAGGCCGAGCTGCTTGAGCAATATCGCGTCAGTGCGCCTGACGAACGGGACTATCTGCACAGCATCGTGCCGATGCGCGAACACATCTTCAGTACCCTCTCAACCCTGCTCGGCGCGCGGTTCCCAGGCCAGGTGTACAACCCGGATCACGTGCTGATTCCCGGACGTATCGACCTCGAAGGCCACACCCAGACCCTGACGGACTTCGCGTTGCGGCACCTGCCCGATCTGCGCGCCGAGACGATCCGCCCGCGCTCGCGCACCAGCATCCCACTGCCGGAGACACTCGACGGCGCGGCCATCGTGCAATTGGTGCGACAACTGGATTTGAAAACGCTGTACCGCCAAGTGTTGAGCGGCCTGCTCCAGGGGCAGAGCGACGACGCGCGTGAGCGGCGCCGCCTATTCTGCCGGCAGCTGCCGTGGCAATTGTTGCAGTACGCCCATGAACAAACCCTCACTGAACGGCTGTCCGCCACGGCCTGGGGCTTTATCCGGCAAGTCTTCGACATGCCCGACGCAGTGGCCCGCGCGGCGGTGCATGGGGTCACGGCGATGATCCGCCCGCTGGAGCTGATCGCCACCGCCGGCGCCAGTCAGGCCAAGGCATTGGGCTGTTACCTGATCGGCCCCAAGCCCGGCGCGTCCGGGCCGTTGGTGCTGTATGCACCGTACAGCCCTAAACATTTGTTGAAAGAGTTCCCCAGCGAGGCGGCGCTCCTGCACGAATTCACCAGCCCCGGGGCGCTACAGGAATGGGTGATCGGGCAGTTGCAAGCGCCCCATCAAGCCACTTACCGCAATCTGCTGAGTGAGCGCTGGCGCCCGGATCTCTCGGACATCCGCTTGGGTGACTCGCCCATCGCCGGCAATCTGCTCAACCGACTGTTCGACGACAATACCCAGCTGCTGCTGCAGATGCTGGCCGGCCAGTTTTGCGCGTCAGGCAAGACCCATTGGGACGCGGTGACCAGCCTGTTGAGCAAGGGCATTCCCAAGAGCCTGCAATTTATGGCGGGCAAACTGACCTACCCGCTGACGGTGTGGCGCAGCTACCAACTGTTCAAAACATCGGCCGAAGACTTACAGGAACACCGTTGGCAGCACTCGCTCAAAACCTTTGTCGCGGGCGTGGCCGAGCTTGCCTCTTTACGCAAAGCTCTGGACCAGTGGCTGCCGCCAACCCCATCCAGCGAACAACCGCTTCCCTTTGACGACTGGCTAGATGCCCCTGCCCCCGTGGCCGCCAGCCTGGACGAGCTGGACCTGACCGCACCTGGGCGAACCGCCCTGCAAGCCTTCGAAAATCACCAGGTTGCCCTGAGCGACCTGGAGCGCAGCGCGCCACCCTTCGTGTACACCGACAACGACACGCGCACGCATTTCGTGCCATTGGCGGGAAAGGTGTATTCGGTGAGAAAAGCCGGGGAACGCTGGCGCCTGAGCCGCGACGAGCAGCACGGCCCTTATGTGCGAGCCAACGCCCAGGGCGAATGGACCCTGGACCTGGACCGCCATCACCCGCGCTACGGCAAAACCCTGAGCCGCTACGCGGGCAAAATGCAAACCTGGGCGGCGGAGCGCGACGCTATCAATATCGAGGCGGTGGGCATGCGCGAAATTGCCGCCCTGTCGAGCTGGAAGGCCCAGTGCATCGACGAAGCGCTCAACGTCGCGACCTATTACGCGGTGACGTGCAAACGCAACCTGCTGCACTTTGCACCGCTGCGCGAACCCGGCAGCCGGCTGGGACGGTTCTTCAGTGAGTTGTTCGGCGTGGTTACGCTGACCGGCGAGCAGGTGCAACGAATTGAGCGACGCGTCGACGAAGTGCTCGATGAGCTGATCAACCATACCCTGGTCGGCCCGGACTCCCAGCGCTTCGTCTGCGGCACCCATCGCTACAGCCCGCAAAACACTTTCGCTTTTGTGCTACCCGAGGACCGGGAACAGAAAATCTACCTGGTCGACCGCTTTTTCGATCCGCCGCTGGACATCTATCAGAATCGCCTCACGACACCCTTCAACATCTCTGCCCATGCCCGCGCCACCACGTTGATTCACGAGATCACCCACCTCAAGTCCTTGACCGAAGACCTGGCGTACCTCGACAGCATGCGGCCGTTCCACGACCTGATTAACCTCAACGTCAGTGGCGCCAGGCGAATGCACACGGATCTGGCCGACTTGCGCGATACCGCGCTCTCCACACTCACCCCGGCCACCATGCTGTTCAGAACGTGGGACGAGTTCACCCAGCAATGGGAAGACTTTGGAGCCAGTCGTGGGACTTCGCCGCAAAAGGACAAGGTGTTGAGTACTACCGGGACGCGAACCCTGGACGATGCGCGGGCGGTGTTTATGAGTGACGCCAACAAGCGAATCGATACGATTTTGGCCAACGCCGATTCGGTGACTTACCTGATCAGCCAGCTCGGCAGGGAGTTGGATGCGGGAGCCTGAACCGGCTCCCGGCGCGAGACGTCAGTCTTTCTGGTCACGCAGGATATTGCCCGAGGCGCCGTCGATGCGCGCTTCATACACGGTGCCGTCAGACTTGCGCCCTTTGACTTCCCAGTAGCCGTTATCGTCGGCTTCGGCGGCATAGACTTCAACGTAGCCGGCCTTGGTCTTGGCCACTTCGATGGCCTTTTCGATAGTGATCCAGCCTGCGCCCGGCTTATCGGCCAGGGCGGCACCGGCACTGAGCAGCGCGGAGGTTGCACACAGGGCGACTAAGGTTTTCTTCAACATAACGGAACTCCATAGTGGGAATAACGGACGCGTGTCCTGAAATTTTTAGGTACTGGCAAATAAGAATAAGTTCCAATTGATGTGCAATCGCCATGATGGCTGTTCTCCCCATCGGCCCGCGGAGGTTAGAATGTGGGAAATCAGGATGCGTAAATGACCGAAAAGTCTGTTTCAGAAGCCGAATACGACACCATCACCGATGCCGCAGCGCACTGGTGCATGCGCATGCATGCAGGTGATTGCACACCGGCTGAACGTCAGGCTTTTCAACAATGGCATGACGCCCATCCCCTGCATGCCTTTGAATACGCCGCGATGCTGGAAATCTGGGACGTCGCCGATCACTTGCCGCGCACCGCGCCCACCGCACCGGTATTGGCGTTCAAATCGCGCAGCCGCGTACGTCGTTATGCCGTGGCGGCGGCGCTATGCCTGGCGGCCCTGCCGCTGGCCGCGTTCACCGGGTGGCAGGCCGGGTGGCTGCCCAATTCCTATGAACGTTTCGAGGCGACCCAGGGCTTGCGTCAGGTGACCTTGAGCGATGGCAGCCAGGTAGAGCTGAACCTGGGCACCGAACTGGTCTATAGCAACTACAAGGATCAGCGCCGGGTCACGCTGAAGAAAGGCGAGGCGTTTTTCAATGTCAGCCACGACAGCACCCATCCGTTTGTGGTGCGCGCCGGTGAAGGCCAGGTGCGCGTGACGGGCACCCAATTCAATGTATGGAAATATGGCGATCAGGTCCGCGTGATGCTGCTCGAAGGCTCGGTGCAGATCGCCAGCGATGCCACGCATTGTAGCGTGCCCCTGACTCCGGGCATGCAGGCCAGCTACCAAGCGGGCGATGCCACTCCGCGCGTGAGGCCGTTCAGCCCGAATGACAGCGCACTGGCCTGGCGCCAGGGCAAGCTGATCCTCGATAACCTGGCCTTGGTCGACGCGTTACCGCTGATCAACCGCTACTTGAGCAAACCGGTGATGCTGGCCGACGCCAGCACCGGGGCGATTCGAATAGGCGGCATCTACAACCTCACCGAGGTCAACAACCTCATCCCCTCGCTGCCAAAGGTACTGCCGGTCTATCTGACGCAGAACCAGGACGGCAACCCCGTTCTCAATTCCATCCCGCGTAAAAGCCCTAAAGGCTGAGCCCGGCCGATTCGTGCGGGCCTGTTCGCGCCCGCAGTGTCCATTTTTGAAACACCTGCCTGCCCTGAAGCCCGTGTACAGCGTGGGTTCATGCTTTTGTCATGTGCGGTGTTACGCCGCTGATACACAGGGGTGAATCGTTTGTGGCACAGCGGGCTGCACGCGCTTGAAGGGCAGGTGTTTCAGCACTGAGACACCGGCAACGTCGACGCGCCTCTAGTTATTCACAAACCATTGAATATCAAGACAATTCAAAAAGCGGCACGGCATCTGCTCTATTCCTCATAGCACTGTTTAGGGTCAGTGCTGAGAATAAGGACATGCCGCCGTGAACACACTCACACAACACTCGATGAAGGTACTGCTGACCAGCTGTGTACTCAGCCTCGGCATCAGTGCACCAGCCTTTGCCGGTGATGGTGTGATCGTGACGGGCCGCAACGTACAGGCACACATGTACGGTCGCGCCGCTTTCGGTAAAGACCCCTACCCCACCACCGCCAATGCCAATCCCACCCAAGAGGTTCTTGGCGCCACCGGCGAGCTCAGTGACCTGGCTATCAGCGGTGTCAGCAGCGGTTCAAGTTTCGCCCGCGCCAGCCAGATCGATAGCACGTTGACCGGCGTGCATGCCACGCAGAACAGCATGTCGACCCTCGGCACCGGCGCCACCGCCGGGCATGGCAGCGGCAGCAGCATGGGCGGACAGATCAGTGACTCGATCCAACGCGGCATGGCCCCTCTGAATAACCTCGGCAACATGATGGGGGGCAAATAATGAACCGTACCTTGCTCTTGCTCGCCCTGCTGGGCAGTGCCTCGGCCATGGCCGACAACAACGCTGTGATCAACAACAGCGGCAAAGACTACCGCGGTAACTTTTCGATCAACCAAGCGGCGGGCAATCAGCAGCAACAGGCCAATAACCGTGCCGTCACGCTCGGCGGCCAGGCCACCACCGTGAATATCCAACGGCTCGACGGTCAGGTCGATCCGTCTCTGAACGCCAAGGCTGCGATTCAGGGCGCTTCTTTTACCAATGGCAACGGCATGTTGGGCGTCAACCAGGCGGCCGGGGCCAACAACCAAACCGTCAACGCCGTGCGGATCAGCGTCAACCCTGGCCCGCAAAGCATCGACGACAGCGTCTTGTTGCAACAGAACACGACGCAATTAACCGACTCAGGGCTCACCCCCACCACTGGCAGCCGCCTGGTCGTTACCAGCGACCAGGCCTTCACAGGCAGCCGAGGAGTGATTCAGGTGAACCAGAGTGCCGGGGTGGGGAACCGAATGGCTAACACCCTGGGCATCACTATCAAGTAACGACTTGGTAGTACTCGCAAGACCGTACCAACACTTAACCAACTAATAGAAGCAAGGAGAAACACCATGAAACCTCAAATGGCTCTGAAACCTCTGGTTTTCGCTCTCGCCGCGCTCATGGCTGCTGCTGCTCAAGCAGGTGGCTGGCACCCTGCGCCTCAACCTACCGGCACTATTGCCGCTGTGGTCACTGACGTTCAAAACAGCGCCGGCAACAAGTTTGACGATACCAAGACCGAAAATAACGCCTCTGCCGATAATTCGGTCAACAGCAACAGCGGTAACGCGGGTGTCAACGCGCAAGCTGGCAGCGGTAACCAGGCTGACAACTCTGCCGCTATCTCCAGCGCCAAAAGCGATGCGGCCACTGTATTCGGTCTGGTCGACGTGAATCAGAACAGCGTGCTGAACACCTACGTCAACAAAGGCACCCAGAACAACGCGTCTCTGGATAACTCCATCAACGGTAACTCCGGCAACGTGGGTTACAACGGTCAGGCCGGCCAAGGCAACCAGGGTAAAAACAACCTGGCGATCGTCACTGCCGACGGCAAAAACATCGCAGCTGCCGCCAATACCGAGCAAAACTCCCTCGGTAACAGCTACCTCAACGCTGCGGCCACCAGCCACGGTTATGGCTATGGCGGCAAGCCTCAGTATGTGTCCAACAACGCCAGCCTGGACAACTCGGTTAACCGCAACTCCGGCAACATGGGCGTGAACCTGCAATCCGGCTCCGGCAACCAGGGCAGCAACAGCCTGGCAATCGGTCAAGGTTGCACCGTCTGCGCCAGCGGCGTGCGCTTCTGATCCAACGGGGCCTTGGCAACAAGGCCCTTTCCTATTCCAGTGTCCATCCGGCCTTCGATCATGCGCCTCGCGACCCTTACCCTGCTGATGCTCCTCACCGGCCCGACCTGGGCAGGCACCATGGCGATCTCCGCCATGCCTGGCGGTGCAGTGATCTACAAGAAGGTCGAGAGTATCCGCGAGCGCCGGTTCGCCAACCTGGTGGAACAGAAAACCGATTTCAGCTGCGGCGCGGCCGCCCTCGCCACCATCCTGCGTCAGGGCTATTGGCTGGACGTCGACGAAGACCATGTAATCAAAGGCATGCTGATCAACGCCGATCAGGACCTGGTGCGCACCCAGGGCTTTTCCATGCTGGACATGAAGCGCTACCTGGAAAGCATCGGCATGCGGGCGCGGGGCTACAAGATCTCGCCGGAATCCCTGCTGACCGTGAAGATTCCGGTCGTGGTGCTGCTGGAAATCCGTGGTTACAAGCACTTCGTGGTGATGCAGCGTGCCGACAAAGACTGGGTCTACATCGGCGACCCGGTGCTGGGCCATAAGCGCTACACCCGCGACGACTTCGTCAAAGGCTGGAATGGCATCGTATTCGCCGTACTGGGTGAAGGTTACGACAAGACCAACGCCTTGCTCGCGCCCCCTCCCCCCCTGACCGCCAAGAACCAGTTGAATGAGTTCAGGCCCGTGGGCGACGCCGAATTGATGGATTTCGGTTTTATCCAGAGCGACTTCTTTTAATAAGAAGCGCCATAAGGGACCAGGATGCTCCAGGAGCAGAAGATGAACACTTCCCGTTGGCTGACAGTTGTGTGGCTGGCAGCCGCAATGCCCGCTTATGCGTCATCGGGTTTCAAACCGATCGAATTGAAAGACTCGGAAATGGCCGACCTGCGCGGTCGTTATGTAATGCCGGGGCGCATCATCAGCTTCGGTATCGTGATGAGCAGCACCTGGACCAATGCCATGGGCGACAGCATCACCGGCAAGGCCAGCATGCAGGTCGATAAAACCACGATCACCCCGCAATTTTATGTGCAGACCACCGGCTCGGCGGGCAGCGGCACCGGCCAGAGCACCGGTACCGGCAATGTCGTCGGCGGCGCCGGTTTGGGCAGCGGCCAGGGTGTGACGCAAAGCGTGCGCGCAGCCGGCGATGGCAACACCGCGAACAACAATGTCGGGATCACCGTGAGTCAGGACGGCCTGGCGCCGGCCAATCTCGCGCAATCGGGGCAAGTGCTGGTGGCCGGCGGCACCGTGACCGGTGACAGCGCGGCCGGCAAAGTGAGCGTGTCGGCCAATAACGGCGGACTGCAAATGGCGATCCAGGCCAACCATAACCAAGGCAACAGCCTGCAGCAGATTGGCGGCGGCACGGTGCTGCAAGGTACTGTCTTGACCGGCAATACCAACTTCGTCAACAACATGACTCAACTTAACGTCGTGATGGGCAATAACGGGCTGAACAACCCGGCGTTGAATTGCAACCTGGACCAACTCAAAGGCCTACGTACGCTCGGTTATTGAACTACGCTGACCCTCGACACTTACGCATTAAAAAAGGACGGCTTATTTCATGCATCGATCGTTATCGCTTCGTGCGGTGGTCTGTTTAAGTACGCTCTTGCCCGCATCCGTGTTGTATGCCGCGCCAGATGCCGATATCGAAACACTCAAGCAAGAACTCCTGGAACTCAAGCAACGTTACGAAGTGCAGCAAAAGGCCCTGGCGGTGCTGGAACAGCGAGTGCGTCAGGTCGAAGACCAACCGGCGACGCCGGCGCCCAAACGCCTGGCCAAATCCCCCGCCGACTTCCAGAAAGGCGGCACCACCGTGGCCGGCACTGGCGCCGCTGCGGCCTCCGGTGGCGCGGGCGGCGGCAGTTCCTATGGGCAGTCCCTCAAGGACGACTCGGCGCCTGCGCAAAGTGTCAGCAACCTTTATAACGAAGCTAGTGGCTTCTTCGGCAATGGCAAGTTCAGCTTCGAAACCGGCGTGACCTACGCTCGCTACGACGCGCGCCAACTGACCCTCAATGGGTTCCTGGCGCTGGACTCGATTTTCCTCGGCAATATCAACCTCGACCGCATCAAGTCGGACAACTGGACCCTGGACCTCACCGGCCGCTACAACCTCGACAACCGCTGGCAGTTCGACGTTAACGTGCCGGTGGTGTACCGCGAATCGACGTACCAATCGGCCGGTGCAGGCAACAACGGCACGGCAACATCGGAAGCATCGGTGACCCGCGACCCGACCATCGGCGACGTCAACTTCGGTGTGGCCTACAAGTTCCTCGACGAGACCCCCACCCTGCCGGATGCGGTGGTGTCGGTACGGGTCAAGGCGCCGACGGGCAAGGAACCGTTCGGCATCAAGCTCATCAACCAACCCGGCAACGACAACTTGTTCGTACCTGAAAGCCTGCCCACCGGCAACGGGGTCTGGTCGATCACGCCGGGCATCTCCCTGGTCAAGACCTTCGATCCGGCCGTGCTGTTTGGCTCGTTATCCTACACCCACAACTTCGAAGATTCGTTCGACGACATCAGCAGCGACGTCAACCAGAAGGTCGGCGGCAAGGTCAGCCTGGGTGACAGCTTCCAGGTCGGCATGGGCGTAGCGTTCGCGCTGAATGAGAAAATGAGCATGTCGTTTTCGGTGTCTGACCTGGTCCAGCGTAAAAGTCGCCTCAAACCCAATGGCGGGGACTGGCAATCGGTGGTCTCCAGCGATGCCAACGCCGGCTACTTCAACGTGGGCATGACCATTGCCGCCTCGGATAACCTGACGATCGTGCCGAACCTGGCGATCGGTATGACCGACGATGCGCCGGACTTCACCTTCAGCCTGAAATTCCCGTACTACTTCTAACCAGACGCACAAGGAAAAGCCCCGCAACGATAAGGGTCGTTGCGGGGCTTTTCGGTTTACCCGCCCTAGCGGATCTGGTGTTTGTGCAGCAACCGATAGAACGTAGGCCGGGACACGCCGAGCACACGGGCAGCGACACTCAAGTTGTCGCTATGACGGTTGAGCACATCGCACAGCGCCTGACGTTCGGCGCGGTGCTTGTAGTCTTCGAGTGTAGCCAAGGGTGGCGCGATTGCCTGCTCGCTCTGCAATCCCAGATCAACGGCTTCGATCTGCCGCCCTTCGGCGAGCACCAGGCCACGGCGCACGCGGTTGGCCAACTCACGCACATTGCCGGGCCACGGATGCTGCGCCATGGCCGCCAGGGCATCTTCGCTGAAACTGCGCGGGCGGCGTCCGGTTTCCTGGCTGTAGAAACGCGCAAAGTGGTTGGCCAACATCGCCACGTCACCATGGCGCTCGCGCAACGGCGCGGTGACCACCTGCAGCACATTGAGGCGGTAGTACAAATCCTCGCGGAAGGCGCCCTTGGCCACCGCCGCTTCAAGATTGACGTGGGTCGCCGCCAGCACACGCACATCCACCGGGATCGGCTGGCTGCCGCCGACGCGCTCGATGTGCTTCTCCTGCAAAAACCGCAGCAGGTTGGCCTGCAGCTCCATCGGCAGGTCGCCGATTTCATCGAGAAACAGCGTGCCGCCGTTTGCCGCTTCGATACGCCCGATCTTGCGCTGGTGCGCGCCGGTAAACGCACCTTTCTCATGGCCGAACAGTTCGGACTGGATCAGGTGTTCAGGGATGGCACCGCAGTTGATCGCCACGAAAGGCTTGGCATGGCGCTGGGACTGACGATGCAGGGTTTTGGCCACCAGCTCTTTGCCGGTGCCGCTGTCACCGCGAATCAAGACGGGGGACTCCGTCGGCGCCAGCTTGGATAAGAGTTTGCGCAGCTCGCGAATGGGCCGGCTGTCGCCCAGCAGTTCGTGCCCCTCATCCACCGGCGTGTGGCCTTTACCGCGCAAGCGCGCCATGCCGAATGCGCGTCCCAGAGTGACCTGCACCCGCGAGACGTCGAACGGCAACGTATGGAAGTCGAAAAACCACTCGCAAACGAAGTCGCCGACATTCTGCAAGCGCAGTACATCCTGGCTGAGCACGGCAATCCATTCAGTGCCGCTGCGGCCGATCAGCTCCTTGACCGCTTCGGGCCTCTTCAGGTGTTCGGGCTGCAAGCGCAGCAGGCCGACATCGCAGGAGCGATCCCCCACGTCCTCCAGCGCACAGCTGTCCACTTCCCACCCCGCCGTACGCAGCCCGGGCAACAGCCCATGGCAGTCATCGCACGGATCGACCACAAGCAAACGGCGTTGGACGAGAGGCACACCCATGACTGATCCTTGGCGTCAAAAATCGTTAAAGTTATTTAGAAACAACCAGTTGTAACGACTGGTGCTAACCCTAGCAAGATATTGACGCGCGCCTTGTACCGTTTCGCTATAAGTCGGGGCAAAAAGCCATCTTCTTGCTTCAGCGATTAAAAAGTTGCCGACTGTGGAAACTTTCAATCAGCTTTCAAAACAGGCGCTTACATGACCTCAATCACGGAAAGTTGAAATTTGTTGCTCTAACATGTGACCCGCACCCCGCCATCGCGCATCAGTACAAGTAACTCGCCGCCTGGCTCGCCCAACCGACGGCACTCATTTGATTGGGCATTTAGAGAGAGACCCCAATGAACGCCCCGCTCCGCATCAACGAAGCTCTTTTGATCGCAGACCGTGCCTTCCAGCCCTTTCAGTGCGTGGCCTGGCACGATGGCAATGGCGCCCTCAGCCTCAGCGTCGTCGACCGCACCAACAACCGCATCGGCCGCAAGCAACTCTCGTCGAGTGCCTACACCGATCCCGCGCAATTGGAAAACCTGCTGTTGCAGGCGCGTGCCGAACTGGATAAAAGCGGCTATCAGTTACAATCCTGGGCAATGCCTAAGTAAATAAATCGACGGCACAACTTTCGATCCATACAAAGCGTGATCGTAAGTTGTGCCGTTGAACTTAGCGTATTGAGTGTGACGGCAGAATAAACCGCTCGAAAGCTTCTGCGGCACCGTCGTCAATATTAGTGCCTGTCACTACATTGGCGCGACGTTTGACGGTTTCTTCCGCCTGGCCCATGGCAATCGCCAGCCCGGCCACCTCAAACATCGCCGGGTCATTGCCGCCATCACCGATGGCCGCAGTGTGCTCAAGCGCCACGCCCAGATGCTCGGCCAACGTTTTTAACGCCTCGCCTTTATTGGCCAGCATGGCCGTCACATCCAGATAAACCGGCTGCGACCGCGAAACCTGCGCCAGCCCCTCGACCTTGGGGTGCAAACGCGCCTCCAGTTCAACCAGCAGTTGCGTGTTAAGGCTGGCAGCGACAATCTTGTCGACCCGATCCAGATAGGGTTCAAAACTCTCCACCACCTGCGGCCCATAACCCAGCCCAGCGGTTTCCCGCGGTTCCATCGGGCCGGGCGAACCACGGCGCAGCCAATCGCCATCGGCAAACATCCAGACTTCCACCTCCGACTCGGCCGAAAACAGCGCCAAGGCGATCAGCGCGGCTTCAGCAGGCAGGTGATGAGCTATCAAAACCCTGCCGTCCGGATGGATCAACGTACCGCCATTGAAGCCCGCCACCGGAACATCGATACCGAACGTTTCAATCAGGTGCAACATGGCCTTGGGCGGTCGCCCGCTGGCCAGGCTGAACAGCACACCGGCGTCACGCAAGGCACGAACCGCATCGGCCGTGCGTTGGCTGAGGCTGTGGTCGGGATGCAGCAACGTGCCATCCACGTCGCTGAGGATAAAACGGATGGGTTGGATCGCGGCATCACTCATCCGAGTGTGTGCCAGGTACGACCATCCCGGGCCAGCAGCGTGTCAGCCGCCGCCGGACCATCTTCACCTGCCTTGTAAGTCTGGATGCCATCATCTTCCTTCCACGCATCGAGGAATGGCTGCACCGCGCGCCAGCCGTTCTCAATGTTGTCGGCGCGCTGAAACAAGGTCTGGTCGCCGGTCATGCAGTCGTAGATCAGGGTTTCGTACCCCGTCGACGGTTGCATCTGGAAAAAGTCCTTGTAGGCGAAACCCAATTGGATATTGGCCATATCCAGGGTCGGCCCAGGCTTTTTCGCCAACAGGTCGAACCACATGCCTTCATTCGGCTGGATCTGGATTTTCAGGTAGGTAGGCTTGAGTTCATCCACGTCGGTATCGCGGAACTGCGCATAGGGGGCCGGCTTGAAGCAGATCACGATTTCGGTATCGCGCACACTCATGCGCTTGCCGGTGCGCAGGTAGAACGGCACGCCGACCCAGCGCCAGTTGTCGATCATCACCTTGAGCGCCACGAAGGTCTCGGTGCTGCTGTCCGGCGCGACGTTGGCCTCTTCGCGGTAACCCGGCAATGCCTTGCCGCCGATCTCGCCAGCGGTGTACTGGCCACGTACCGAGTTGGCCCGTGCATCTTCCAGGGACCAGGGGCGCACCGCGCCAATCACCTTGGCCTTTTCCCCGCGCACCGCGTCGGCGCCGAACGCCGCTGGCGGCTCCATGGCGACCATGGCCAACAGCTGGAACAGGTGGTTGGGCACCATATCCCGCAACGTGCCAGTTTTTTCGAAGAAGTTACCCCGCGTCTCCACGCCGACGGTTTCGGCGGCGGTGATTTGCACGTGATCGATGTAGTGATTGTTCCAGAACGCTTCGAACAGCACGTTGGAGAAACGGCTGATCAGGATGTTCTGTACCGTTTCTTTGCCCAGGTAATGGTCGATGCGGTAGATCTGCTTCTCGCTCATCACCTTGAGCAGGCACGCGTTCAACGCTTCGGCGGTGGCCAGATCGGAACCGAACGGTTTTTCGATGACCACGCGACGGAAACCGTGGTCAGTTTCCGTCAACAAGCCGGCGCTGCCCAACCGCTGCACCACCTCGCTGAAAAAACGCGGCGCGGTGGCCAAATAGAACACCGCATTGCCGGTGCCGCTCTCGGCGATTTTCTTGCCGATGTCGGTGTAGGTGCTGTCGTCGAGGAAGTCGCCCTCGACGTAGCTGATGCCTTTGGCCAACTGAGCCCACAACTGCGGGTCCAGCGCGTTCTCGGCATTGCCTTTGACCTTGCTCGCGGCTTCGGTGCGAATGAAATCTTCGAGTTTCTTGGCGAAGTCGGCATCGCTGATGGCGTTGTGATCCACCCCGACAATGCGCAAGCCATCGCCCAGCAACCCGTCGCGACTGAGGTTGTACAGCGCCGGCATCAGCAGGCGCTTGACCAAGTCGCCATGGGCGCCAAACAGGAACAAAGTGGTAGGTGGAGCGGGTTCGGCCTTCAGTTTTTTGCCGTTAGCCGTCATTTTTTGGAAGTCTCCACGTGACCACCGAAGCCGAAGCGCATCGCCGACAGCATCTTGTCACCGTAAGTGCTCTGCTGGCGCGAGCGGAAACGGGCGAACAACGAGGTGGACAGCACCGGCACCGGCACGGCTTGTTCCATGGCCGCTTCGATAGTCCAGCGGCCTTCGCCACTGTCGGCCACGGAGCCGGAATAGCCGTCGAGTTTCGGGTCGGTGGCCAGGGCATCGGCGGTCAAGTCCAGCAACCACGACGACACCACGCTGCCACGGCGCCACACTTCGGCGATATCGGCCACATTCAGGTCGAAACGCTGATCTTCGGGCAAGTTCTCCGAGTTCTTGGTTTTGAGAATGTCGAAACCCTCGGCGAACGCCTGCATCATGCCGTATTCGATGCCGTTATGGATCATCTTGACGAAGTGCCCGGAACCGGCCGGCCCAGCGTGGATATAACCGTGTTCGGCGCGCGGGTCGGCGGCGGCGGAACGGTCCTTGGTGCGCGGAATGGTGCCCAGGCCTGGCGCCAGGCTGGCGAAGATCGGGTCCAGACGCTGCACGGTTTCGGTATCGCCGCCAATCATCATGCAATAGCCGCGTTCCAGGCCCCAGACACCGCCGGACGTGCCGACGTCGACATAGTGCAGACCTTTTTCCGCCAGGGCCTTGGCGCGGCGTACGTCATCCTTGTAGTTGGTGTTGCCGCCATCGATGATCACGTCGCCGCTGTCCAGCAGTTCACTGAGTTCTTGAATGGTGTTCTCGGTGGGGTCGCCCGCCGGCAACATGACCCACACGGCGCGAGGCTGCTGCAGCCCGGCGACCAGGGCTTTGAGATCGGCAACGCCAGTGGCGCCCTCTTCGCTCAAGCCTTTGACAAATGCTTCGTTACGGTCGTAAACAACGGTGGTATGCCCATTGAGCATCAGGCGCCGTGCAATATTCCCGCCCATGCGGCCTAGTCCGATAATCCCCAGTTGCATGTGCTGATGCTCCTAACTACTAAAAAATGTGTGACATAGTTTATAGCGCAATGAGGCTAATGAGGGTTAGTCCAGAGCGGATCGGTGTAGTTTCATGCCAAAAAAGATGCCATCGTTTCACCATTACCGCGGCAAAAGTCACACGACCACCAAAAATAAAAAAGTTCCATTGCTGTGAAAAAGAATTCAGAATTGCTTCCGACTGATGCCGAGAACCTCGACTCAAGCGTTCTGGCACACCGCGACACACCGGCTATTTGCGAGGCAAGCAATGAGCACAGCACAGATGACCCGCCCTCCCCAGACTCTCTACGTCAATATCCGTCGCGATGAGTTGCGTCAGTTGAAAGACGAGCGCGAACAATTGCAGCAGGAAGTCATGCGCCTGCGCTCGTACATCATCCAGGCTCAACTGGATCAGCCGGCCGGCGCGCAACCTGCACTCTGCTGAGCCCTGTCACCGCTTTGTAAGATAACCCCTACAAAAATCTCACAAAGTTTTCACACGCCCATCCCGATACTCCCGCCCCCAAAGGCCGCCCCTTAAAACCAGGGTGGCCGGTGTTGCGTGCAGCCCTGCGCGTCAACTGGAAAACTCTTGGGTTGGAGCGCCGGATGGCAATGTTCAAACGCAGCACTAAGTCTGCGAAAGGCTTTGATTGGGCTGGCCTTGGCTGGCTGTTCCTGTTTTTCTGGTACTTCTCGGGTATTACCCAACTGCTGATCCAACTCAGCGGCACCTCGGGTTTCAGCGGGTTTCGCCAAGCCTTTTTCATGAGCGCCCTGTGGCTCGCGCCGATGCTGGTCTTTCCCCGCCAGACCCGTGTACTCGCCGCTGTGATTGGCGTGGTGCTGTGGGCCTGTTCCATGGCCAGTCTGGGATATTTCTTCGTTTATCAGCAGGAATTTTCCCAGAGCGTCATCTTTATCATGTTCGAGTCGAACATCTCCGAAGCCGGTGAATACCTCACCCAGTACTTCGCCTGGTGGATCGTACTGGCGTTCATTGCCCACACTGCCTTAGCCATCTTCCTATGGACCCGCGTGCGCCCGGTCTACCTGCCGCGCGGCCAGGCGTTACTGGCGGCAACCGCGATCCTGGTGGCCATTGTCGGCTACCCGCTGGTCAAGCAGATTGCCCGTAGCGAGACCCTGGCCGACGGCATCGACCGCTTCGAAACCCGCATCGAGCCGGCCGTACCTTGGCAGATGATCGTGGCCTACCGCCGTTACACCGAACAACTGGACAACATGCAGGGCATGCTGCACAGCGCCAGCCAGATCCCGCCGCTGACCAACCTCAAGGACGCCGCCGCCGGCCAGCCGTCGACACTGGTGCTCGTCATCGGCGAATCGACCAACCGCCAGCGCATGAGCCTGTACGGCTATCCACGCACAACCACACCAGAGCTGGACAAGCTGCGCGACCAATTGGCCGTGTTCGACAATGTCATCACCCCACGCCCCTACACCATCGAGGCGTTGCAGCAGGTCCTGACCTTCGCCGACGAAGAAAACCCCGACCTGTACCTCAAGACGCCATCCATCGTCAGCATGATGAAACAGGCCGGCTACAAGACTTACTGGATCACCAACCAGCAGACCATGACCAAGCGCAACACCATGCTCACGACCTTTTCCGAACAGGCCGACGAGCAGGTGTACCTGAACAACAACCGCAACCAGAACGCCCGTCAGTACGACGGCGATGTATTGGCACCGTTTTCCAAGGCCCTGGCCGATCCGGCCGAGCGCAAGTTCATCGTGGTGCACCTGCTGGGCACGCACATGAGCTACCAGTACCGTTACCCGCCGAACTTCGACAAGTTCACCGACCGTGAAGGTGTGCCTGCGAGCATCAGCGACGATCAATTGCCGACCTACAACAGCTACGACAATGCGGTGCTGTACAACGACTTCGTGGTGTCGAGCCTGATCAAGGACTACGCCAAGACCGATCCCAACGGCTTCCTGCTGTACCTGTCGGACCATGGCGAAGACGTATTCGACTCCGCCGGCCACAGCACTTTGGGCCGGAATGAAGGCAAGCCGACGGCGCCGATGTACACCATTCCGTTCATGGCCTACGCCTCGCCGAAATGGCGCGAAAGCCACAGCTGGAATTTTGCCGGCGACCTGCAGCGGCCCTACAGCAGCTCACAGTTGATTCACACCTGGGCCGACCTGGCCGGTTTGAGTTCCGAGGAGTTGGATCGTAGCAAAAGCCTGGTGAGTGACAGCTTCAAACCGCGCCCGCTGCTGATCGGCGACCCCTATCAGCGCCAGCAAAAGCCGCTGATCGACTTCAGCCTGATCAAGCCGAAGAAAGCCGCCACCACCGAAGTGGTGCTACAGGAAACACCGGCCTTGTAACAGAAAGATAACAATCATTCTCGTTTAAGCCTAAAGTTGCCCTGCTCCTTTCGTCTTTGAGCCATGGCCTTTTCATACCGAAAAGGCCGCAAAGACGACAAGGAGTCTTCCGCGATGATCGCGCCCTTCACCCGTTCCATGTCCTTTTCGCTCAGCGTGTTTGGCCTGTTGCTGAGTCCTGACTTGCTGGCTGAAACCGATAGCGACCCAACACCGCTGGAGTTGCAAGCCACCAGCATCACCGCGGATGGCCTCGGCGCCACCACCGAGCACACCGGGTCCTACACAACCGGTTCGATGAACACCGCCACGCGCCTGAACCTGTCCGTCAAGGACACTCCGCAGTCGATCTCGGTAATCACCCGCCAGCAGATGGACGACTTCAACCTCAATACCTTGACCGACGTGCTGCGCCAGACCACCGGCATCAACGTGCAGCACAACGACTCCGACCGCGTGGCCTATTCTTCCCGTGGCTATGGCATCAGCAATTTCCAGATCGACGGGATGCTCAATACGTTCGGCTATATGAAGTCCGACGCCGACACCATCATCCACGACCGTATCGAAGTGGTGCGCGGTGCGACGGGCTTGACCACCGGTGCGGGCGATCCTTCGGCCACCGTGAACATGGTGCGCAAGCGCCCTACCGCCCAATGGCAGGCAAAAACCGGCGTCAGCGGTGCCAGCCATGACAATTACTACAGCTACCTGGACGTCGGCGGTCCGCTGGCGTTCGACGGTCGGCTACGCGGGCGCACGGTGCTGGCTTACCGCGACAGCCAGTCGTTCCGAGATAACTATGCGCTGCAGCGCTCGGTCGGCTACGGCATTCTTGAAGGTGACCTGTCAGACGATACCGTGCTGGCCGTGGGGTTCGATTACCAGGACAAGCAGGTTCAAGGCACCTCCTGGGGCACCGTACCCTACTGGAACAGCCGGGGCGAAAAGGCCAGGCTGCCGCGCTCGACCAATATGGCGGCGCACTGGAGCTCCTGGCCGCTGACCGACAAAACCACTTTCGCGACCCTGGATCATCGCCTGGCAGGCGACTGGCACCTGAAAGCCGCCTATACCCATCGGCAAAGCGACACGGACGGCAAGGTGTACTACGGCGGCGCGGGCTTCCCCAACGACGACCGCAGCGGCATGAGCGCCTGGGCCAGCCATATGCGCGGCACTTCGAGAATGGAAGCCGTTGACCTGAATCTGGCCGGCAGTTATGCGCTGCTGGGGCGCGAACATGCACTGATGATGGGCTACGGCGAAGCGGCCCAACGCGACGTGTCGCCGTTTATGCGCAGCCGCCTGGATGACAGCTACTACACCATTGAAGACTGGAAATACATGGGCGGCATCCCCAAGTTCACCGACACGGTCACCGACCTCAAGGGCGAACACAGCAGCAAACAGCAAAAGGCCGGTTACCTGGCCACCCGCCTGAGCCTGACCGAGCGCCTGCACGCCGTACTGGGCAGTCGCTACGGCAGTTGGGAGTTGGAAAGCGCGGCCCCGAGCTACGATGCCAACAACCAACTGACCGCCAACGACAAGACCCGCCAGACCCACAACGATATGTGGACGCCCTACGCCGGGCTGCTCTATGACTTGACGCCGGAGTACACCGTCTACGCGAGCTACACCGATATCTTCAAACCGCAAAGCCTGCGGGATGCCAACAAGAAATACCTGGAGCCGGTGGTGGGCAGCAACTATGAAGTCGGCCTCAAGGGCAGCGTGCTCAATGAGCGCGTGAACCTGGCCGCCGCGTACTTCTGGAGTACCCAGAATAACGTCGCGGAACGCGACTACTCGGTGGCGCCGAACCCGGCCACCGGCGAGGAGTACTATAAGTCCGGCGGCAAAGGCAACAAGGTCAACGGCTTCGAGCTGGAGGTTGCCGGCGAGATCATGCCGGACTGGAACCTTACGGCGGGTTACACCTACACCCACTCGGTGAATGGCGCGGGCACACGCAACAACACCGGCCAGCCCCTGAACCTGCTGAAGGTGTCCAGCGCTTATCGCCTGCCAGGCGCATGGCGCAAGCTTACCGTGGGCGGCGCGGTGAATTGGCAGAGCGAGATTTACGATTTCGGTAATCGGCCCACGGGGGAACGGAATGCCGACGGCGAGCTGATCACTACCCGCGACAAGATCACGCAGCAGGCTTACACCGTAGTCAACCTGATGTCGCGCTACCAAGTCGACGAGCATCTATCGGCATCGTTGAACATCAACAATCTATTCGATCAGAAGTACTACGAACGCGTCGGTTTCTATAACGGCGTGTACTGGGGCGACCCCCGCGCGGTTACCTTGGCCCTAGACTGGAAGCTTTAATCTCGACACCCGAAGTTAATAAAAAAAGTTAACTTCGGGTGTGCCTCAGGTTAATTCCCACTTAATGACACACCCCCATAGTTGCCCCATCCATTCGATCAGGGAGCGAGCGAATACCGATCACACTTAATGGGAACACCACCATGAAACTTTCCACCCTGATGCTCGCCAGCCTGATGACGTTGACCTCCGCCGCAGCCTTTGCCGAGGGCGGTTCAGAGCGCTCGAAGGAGTTCTACAACAACTTCGCCTTTATTCAGGAGCAGACTCACGGCCCTCTGCAACAGCAAACCGCAGCTGCTGACGGTAGAGACTTGAAGAACACGCCTGTCGAACAATCTGGCATTGAACAGCAACCCAAGGGTTAATTTAATCGGGTGTTAATCCGCAGCTCCCTTTGTCATTTCGCTCCTTTGGCAATGGTTAACTTGGCGCCATTCAATGGCGCCTTTTTTATTACAGCGGTTTATTCCAAAAAAGCATGCGGCCATGGGCCGGATCAAACACCGCATCATCAAAGCCGAACTTGCGATAAGCCGCCTGCGCCACGGCATTGCCTTCAAGTACTTCCAGGGTGATCTTGCAGCAGCCACGCTGGCGGGCGATTTCCTCGACCTTCTGCAGCATTTTCTGACTCAACCCCAACCCGCGAAAACGCTCCATCACCGCCACATCATGCACATTGACCAACGGTCGGCAGGCAAACGTGGAGAACCCTTCAAAACAGTTGATCAACCCTGCGGGCTCGCCGCCGACAAATGCAAGCACGCTGAATGCATGGGGCCGCTTGGCCAGTTCCGCCGGCAGTTGCTCCAGCAAGTCAGCGGGCAGGCCATGGCCGCCACCCATGGGGTCTTCAGCGTAATGGTTGAGTAACGTGGCGATCGCCTCGGCATGCACGGGATTGGTGTAGCTGGCTTGTAGCACCAGGATGTCAGGGGTGTCCATTTCCGTCCTCGATAGCAACAACAAGGGAATCAGCTCCCTTTGAGAGGCACGATTGTACGCACGGCGTCAGCCGCAGATGAAGGAGATTAACTACAAATCCGCGCATGAAAGCGCGAAGGTTTTACCCATCAAAAGCGTCTGCCGGACGGTTTCGGTGGCTTTTCCTACGGGGTCGCGCCGAAACGCTGTAGCTGCATTTCCCGTAAGCGGCTCAAGGTTCGACGGAACGGAAATTCCAGGTAGCCCTCGGTGTAAAGGCGCTCCAACGGGACGCGGGCTTCGATGAACAGCGGCACCTTGCGGTCGTAGCATTCATCCACCAGGGCGATAAAACGCCGCACGCTGTCATCGTGCACCGACAACGCCGGCAGTTCGCGATCACCGGCCAGCACGCGCTGGGCACCGTCTTCGGTGCCACGGGCAATCCGGCCAGGCCGCTTGCGGGCGCTCAACTCAGGGACTTCGCCGAGCAGGATCGCGCGGTAGCGATCGCACAGCAGCATAAAGTCCATCGCCGCCAAGGGTTGTTCACACAGATCGGCGTAACGGCACCACAGCACAAGGTCGCTGGCGCGCACCGCGAGGATGCGGCGATGCCCGACGTCAATCGGCCCACTGACCACCGGCTGCCCTTCGGCCAGACGCCCAAATACCTCGGCCAACGCCTCCGGCTGGTTGACCCAGTAACGCTGCAGGCCGATTCCGGGGTGCAGACGGTGATCCTCGTCACCGTCCACCGCCACCACCTGCATATGCCGCTTGAGTGCGGCGATGCCCGGCAGGAAGCGCTCGCGGTTGAAACCCTCGGCATACAACTGATCGGGCGGCTGGTTGGAGGTGCAGACCATCACCACACCCGCCTCGAACATGACCTGGAACAAGCGGCCCAGGATGATCGCATCGCCGATATCGTTGACGAACAATTCATCGAAGCACAGCACTCGCACCTCACGACTCAGCTCATGCGCCAGAGCCTGCAATGGGTCGGGTGTGCCACTCAATTGGAACAGACGCTGATGCACCCAGCCCATAAAGTGATGAAAATGCTGGCGCCGCGCGGGGACACGCAGGCTTTGATAGAACTGGTCCATCAGCCAGGTTTTACCGCGCCCCACCGGGCCCCATAAGTAAACCCCGTTGATCGGCGCGCAGCCCTGATGCAGGGCCTGATGGCAGGCTTGCAGGGCCTCGACCGCGCGGCGCTGGGCGGCGTCGGTCACAAAGCCCTGCTGGGTGATGGCGTGTTGGTAGGCCGCTAGAGGCGAGTCGAAAGTCATGCCCGCCAGTATGACCTACACGGAAATATCCAGGCGTGAAATCTTTCCCTGCTCATTCAAGCGAAAGGTGTAGCGCAACTCCAGCGGGCTGCCCGGAAAATTACCGGTTACCACGTTGCTGACCAGCACCTTACCCGTGCGATGCTGCACCTTAAGCACTTCGACCCGCGGCTGGTAGCGCTGGGCCGTGTCCTCCATCCAGCGCGCAATGGCGGCGGTGCCGACCTGATGCTGGCCTTCATCGAACACGTTGGCGTCTTCGGCAAAACATTGGGCCACCACCGAGATGTCGCGGCTATTGGTCGCTTCGATATAGGTGGCGATGGCCGGGGCCAGTTCGTTAAGGGGCATGGCACAACTCCTGTCGGTTGATTTTGTAAGGCCATGCTAAGCCAGCGTTGTGTCAGTTTTTGTCAGGAGTGAAACGGCCGCTGTCATCCTGTTCCATCAGCTTGCGCCAGGCCCGCAACCAGTCACTGCGGCGGCCCGGATAGCGTTCTCCACGGGCCTCGGCGCTGGCCACGCGGTCGGTGCGAAAAGTGCGATAGGCGCCGCGTAACTCGCACCAGGCGACGACCACCCGCACCTCATTCAGAAAGCCCAGGGCCAGCGGCCAGATCAGGCGCTGGCTTTGGGTTTGACTGGCGTCCGCGTAATCGATGTGCAGCTTGCTCTGCTGGCTGATCGCCTCGCGAAACACATTGAGCGGCACGCGGTTTTCCGGATAGCCGAACCCCGGCGGACCCGGCAACAGGGTCGGGTTGCGCAAGGCTTCTTGAGCGGCAGGGTCCAGCACATCGGCGATTTTCGCCAAGGCGTTGGCGGCGGCACGACTGAGCACGTCATCGCCACGCTGATCCACATAGCGCAAACCCAGCACGATCGCCTCGGTTTCCTCGGCGTTGAGCATCAAGGGCGGCAAGAACAGGCCGCTGCGCAACACGTACCCTACCCCGGCCTCGCCGAAAATCGGCGCGCCCAGCGCGGTCAACTCAGCGATGTCGCGGTACAGCGTGCGCTCGGACACCTCCAGCTGCGCCGCCAGCGCGGCCGCCGTGACCGGGCGCTTGCGCCCACGCAGGGCCTGCAGCAAGGTCAGTAAACGAGTGGTGCGGGACACGTTGATGGCTCAGGGGGAAAAGATGCCGCAGTTTAGCACCTGCTACTGACAGAACTTGTCAGTAGCAAATGCCTGCGGTTTGCTGAGGTGTTGCGGTGTTTTGATAGGGCTGCTTCGCAGCCCGGCGCGGGGCAAGCCCGCTCACCACAAAAAAAGCCCGCTCATCTCAGTAAGGGGTGAGCGAACGGGGATGACAACGCACCGGTCCCTTACGCCAGGCTCTTGCTGACCACTTCGTACACATCGCTGGACAACTCGCCGGACGCGAGGATGCGCTCCAGCTCGGCCTTCATCAGCGCCTGGCGCGCGCTGTCGTACTTGCGCCAGCGGGTCAGCGGTGCCAATTGGCGCGACGCGATTTGAGGGTTGAGGACGTTCAACTGGATCACCAGGTCCGCCAGGAAGCGGTAACCGGAACCGTCCGCGGCGTGGAAGTTGATCAGGTTCTGCCCGGCAAAGGCGCCGATCAGCGCACGCACCTTGTTCGGGTTCTTGATCGTGAACGCCGGGTGCTCCATCAACGCCTTGACCCGCGCCAGCCCGCCCGGCAGTGTGCTGCCCGCCTGCACGCTGAACCACTGGTCCATGACCAGCGGGTTGTCCTTGAAGTTCTCGGCGAACACCGCCAGCGCCTGGGCTTTTTCCGCCTCGAACGGCGAGTTGACCAGCACCGCCAACGCCGTCAGCCGCTCAGTCATGTTGTCGCAGGCGTCGAACTGTTCCAGGGTCGCCGCCAGCACTTCGGACTTGGCGCTGAGCATCAGGTAGGACAGCGCAATGTTCTGCAAGGCACGTCGCGCAAAGTGTTCGGCCGAGGCCACATAAGGGGTCTGGCGCGACAATTCGCGGTTGGCCTGATAACGCAGCCACAGGGTGTCGAACAAGTGGTCGGCCAGCTGCTTGCGCGCAAATTCGCGGGCGGCATGGATGGCGTCCACGTCCGCCACGTCGCTGATCTCGGTGAGATAGGCTTCGCTCGGCAACGAGAGCATTTCCGCGACCATGGCCTGGTCGAGGGTTTCGTCCGTCAGCACCGTGCGCAGCGCGTCAATCAGACGCTGATCCAACTGCAGCGGCTGACCTGCCTGATGCTGGCCGATCAGCTCCTGCAACACCTGCACCGACAGTTGCTGTCCGGCATCCCAACGGTTGAAGCCGTCGCTGTCGTGCTGCATCAGGAACATCAGCTGATCACGGCTGTAGGGGAAGCTCAGCTTCACCGGCGCCGAGAAGCCGCGCAGCAGCGACGGCAATGGCTGCTCTGGGATATCGACGAAGGTGAAGGTCTGCTCGGCTTGCGTCACCGACAGCACGCGGGAGGTGCCAGCGGCTGCGGCCTCGCCTGCCAGGCGCAGCGGCAGGTCGGCGCCCTCGCCGTCCAGCAAGCCCAGTGCCACCGGGATCACGAAGGGAAGTTTTTCCATCTTGTCCGGAGTCGGCGGGCAGCTCTGGCGGAACGTCAGGCTGTAGGTGTGGGCGGCAGCATCGTAGGACTCGCTCACCGCCAGGCGCGGCGTGCCGGCCTGGCTGTACCAGCGTTTGAACTGGCTGAGATCCACGTTGTTGGCGTCTTCCATGGCCTTGATGAAGTCATCGCAGGTCACGGCCTGGCCGTCGTGGCGTTCGAAGTACAGGTCACTGCCTTTGCGGAAGCCTTCGGCCCCGAGCAAGGTGTGGATCATGCCGACTACTTCCGAACCCTTTTCATACACGGTCAGGGTGTAGAAGTTGGAAATCTCGATAAAGCTGTCCGGGCGCACAGCGTGGGCCATGGGGCCGGCGTCTTCGGCGAACTGATGAGTGCGCAGGTAGGCCACATCCTGGATGCGCTTGACCGTGGCCGAGTTCATATCGGCGGAGAAGCCCGAGTCACGGAACACCGTGAAACCTTCCTTGAGCGACAGCTGGAACCAGTCGCGGCAGGTCACGCGGTTGCCCGACCAGTTGTGGAAATACTCGTGGGCGACAATCGCTTCGACCCGCTGGTGCGCGGCGTCGGTGGCGGTCTCGGCTCGGGCCAGCACGGCGCTGGAGTTGAAGATATTGAGGCCCTTGTTCTCCATGGCGCCCATGTTGAAGTCATTGACCGCCACGATCATAAAGATGTCGAGGTCGTACTCGCGGCCGTAGGTTTCTTCGTCCCAGCGCATGGATTTTTTCAGGCTGGTCATGGCGTGCTGGCACTTGTCGATGTTTTCCGGCTCGACGTAGATGCGCAGCGCCACTTCACGCTGGGTCATGGTGGTGAAGCTGTCTTCGACGCACCACAGGTCGCCGGCCACCAGGGCGAACAGGTACGCAGGTTTCTTGAATGGGTCTTCCCAGGTCGCCCAGTGACGGCCGTCTTCACCGGGGCCGCTGGCGATCGGGTTGCCGTTGGAGAGCAGCACCGGGTAGCTGTGCTGTTCGGCGATCACCGTGGTGGTGAACCGGCTCATCACGTCCGGGCGGTCGAGGTAATAGGTGATCTTACGAAAGCCCTCGGCTTCGCATTGGGTGCAGAACATGCCGCCGGATTTGTACAGGCCTTCCAACGCGGTATTGGTTTCCGGGTGGATGCGCACGCTGGTGTCGAGCGTGAAGCTGTCGTGGGTCGGGTGCAGGGTCAGGTGGCTGTCGGTCAACTGGTAGTCAGCCTCGGTCAGTTCCTTGTCGCCCAGGTTGACGCTCAGCAGCTCCAGTTGCTGCCCATCCAACACCAGCGGCGGCAGGCCGGCGCCGCGCTCGGGATTGCGGCGCATCACCAACTGCGCGTGGACCAGGCTGTGGTCCTCGAACAACTCGAAGGTCAGGTGCGTCTCGTCGATCAGGTAGTCCGGCGCCTGATAGTCCTTGAGGTAGATCATCTTGGGTTGTTCGGTGCGCATGGTGGGCATCCTTCTACTGATGCACGGCGAGCTGGTAGGCCGTGTACTTGCGAATATTGATAACGCCTGTGTCGAAGATCAGGTATTGGCCTTTGATCCCCAGCAGCGTGCCTTCGGCAATTGGGTTCTTGTCCAGGTTGAAGCTGACAATCTTGGCCGGATACTGCTCGACCGGGTAGCGGATTTCAATCGGTTCGATGTCGGCAATGGTTTGGATGGCCTGTAGGCCAAAGCGTTCCTGCAACCCCTGCAAGCCCTCGGCACAGGCGGCGAATAGCTCGTCGCGCACCTGCTTGAGGTTCACGCTGACGGCGTCGCCCTTGAGCAATGCCCGCCAATTGGTCTTATCGGCCACCTGGCTGCGAAACAAGTCTTCGACAAAACCGGACTGCTGGCGCGTGGCTACGCGCATGATCGGTAACGCTTGGCTGGCGCCCTGATCGAGCCAACGCGTCGGCAGCTGGGTGGCGCGGGTGATGCCGACCTTGATCCCGGAGGAATTGGCCAGGTACACCACGTGGTCGGTCATGCAGAACTGCTCGCCCCAGCTCGGATCACGGCAAGTGCCAGCGTCGTAATGGCAGCGCTCGGGGCTCATGATGCACAGGTCGCACTGGGCCAGTTTGGTCATGCACGGGTAGCAATAACCTTGGCTGAAACTGGTCTTGGTCTTGCGCCCGCAATGGCTGCAATGAATGGCACCGAGGTATTCCAGGCGCACGTGGGTGCCAATCAACGGGTTGACCGGCACTTCGGTATCGCCCAGACGAAACGCATATTGAACGGTCGGCTCACCGAGTTTCGCCGACATTTTGCTGACTGCACCGCGACCGATTTCAATCAATGGATCGCGTCCGACTTGAACAGGATATTCGGCACGGTGGTCGACTTCGACTGGCATTCCTGCGGGCCCATGTAGCCGGTGCGCTGGTCTTCCGGCAGGTTCTGGATTTCCCAGGCGATCATCGCCTGCAACGACAACTCGCGCTGCTCGGCGGTGAGTTTGCGGCCGTCGGACCATTTACCGATTTCCACGGCGAGCTTGAGGCTCTGGTAGATGTCCGGGGTGATGTTTTCGATCATTTCAGCAAAAGAGGACATGGAGGCTCTTCCTTTAATTAATTGGCGTTTTACGACGGCTATAGAGCCCGCCCAGCAGGCCGGTGAAGCAACCGATCACGAGCCCACCCACATGGGCCGCATTGGCGATTTCGCCGAAGCCGATCATCGAGACCAACCCCGACATGCACAGCACCAGCCACACCAGCATCATCGCCAGCACCCCACGGGGCAGGCGATAGGCCGGGTTGGGCGACAACAGTTGATAGATCCAGCAATGCCCGAGCAGGCCATACAACACACCGGACAAGCCGCCGAACAGGCCCGGGCCGCCGTAGGCGTATTGCGCGTAGTTGGAAACCAGGCTGAACAGCAGGGTCAGGCCAAGCAGGTTGATACTGCCCTGGCGCGCTTCGATGCGCCGGCCCAGTTCCCAGTACCACATGCCATTCATGGCCAGGTGCAGAATGCCGAAGTGCAACAGCATCGGCGTGACCAACCGCCACCACTGCCCCGACGCCAGGCTGTCGGCCAAAGGGGTGAACTGAATGTAGTCGCCCAGTACTCGGAACGGCAGAAAGCTCAGCCAGCTCATGGCCTGCAGGTTGTCGCCCAGCAGGGTCAACGCGCCCACCACCAAGCTCGCCAGCAGCACCAACGCGGTCACTGGGCTATGCCGCACTTGCTGGAGGAAACCGGGACGGGTCACGGGAGCCTGTTCGGGAATGTCCAACTGCTGGTCTGGATCGCCGGCCGGGAAGCGTTGATACAACACGCGCACATCATCGCTGATGCTTTCCGGCACCCACAACACTTGCTCACCGGCCTCTTCGCTGACGCGATGGGGCACTTGCATGCGTTGCAGCAATTTGACGAAACCACCCAGGTCGACGCTCAGGGGCAAGCGTAATACGGCCACGGTACTCATAGGATCACCTCCGGCCGCTCGACATCGACCCACACGAACTTATGCGGGTCCAAGCGAGTTTCCTGGTCCAATCGATAGGCCACCAACTTGCCATACAGCACCGCGCTGTAATCCAGACAGGCCAAGTTGGGGCGAATCGGCGCAGGTTTGCCACTGCGCCAGTAGTGGCCGACGAACAGCAACGGCTCGTCGGCGCCATAGCGCAGCAGGGAGTTCTTTTCATGGGGCGATAACGGCGTGCGCGCCACCGGCTCGGGCAGTGCATCGGGTTGGAACACGATGTCGCCGTAGGTCTTGGGGTCGTCTTCCCAGAACTTGGTGCGGAAGAACGAGCGCGTCAGGCCGTCGCCGCCGGTCAGCGTCAGGCCGTCGGGCAGGCGCATATCGGTGCCGCGCAACAGGCGGTCAAAGGCATTGCAGGCAAAACTGCCAGGCACGGCGGCGGCCTGCAGGAAGTGCGGGTCGATGCAACCATCCGGGAATGTGGCGCGCAGCGGCTGGATAAAGCTGTCGTCCCAGCACGCATGCACCACGCGGAAACGCCCGGCATCGACAAACAGCGGCATGTCGTAGAACCAGCCGAGGAAGTCGTGCCAGTCGGCCGGATGCTGCTCGAACTGGGTCAGGGTTTCGTGGATTAAGCGCTCATGCCGTGGGGTGTGCTCGCGCACGTACTGCTTGCCACTGCCCGGCGGCGCCGGCGTGGCCCAGCCCAGGGCATTGAACTCGTGATTGCCCATGATGCACAGCGCCTGGCCGGCTTCGGCCATGTCGTGGACGATATGCAGCGCTTCGCGGATGCGTGGGCCACGGTCGATGATATCGCCGAGGAACACCGCCATGCGCGACGGATGGCGCCAGGTGCCGGCCTGTTTGTGATAACCCATCTGGTCGAGCAAGTGCTCAAGGGTATGTGCGCATCCGTGCACGTCTCCAATCAGGTCGTAGCTACGCGCGGGATCGAGCATCAGTCGCCTCCACCCCCCAAGCGGCTGCCCCAGCCCAACTTGGTGCGGCACACTTCGTAGTAGTTGTGATCCAGCGGGTGGATCAAGCGCAACTTCTGTGCCTTTTTGCTCACGGTGATGGTGTCACCGGGGGCGCAGGTGAAATGGTTCTGCCCGTCGCAGGAGACTTGCGGGTAGATCTGCATGTCTTTGGACACCACGATTTTCAGCTCACTGTTGCCATCGACCACAATCGGTCGGCTGGACAACATATGGGGATACATCGGCACGATCACAATGGCATCGAGCTTGGGGTGCATGATCGGGCCGCCGGCGGACAGCGCATACGCGGTGGAGCCGGTGGGCGTGGCGACGATCAGGCCGTCGGCTTTCTGGCTGCACACGAACTGGCCGTCGATATACAACTCGAATTCGATCATGCGGGTGGACTTGCCAGGGTGCAGCACCACATCGTTGAGCGCATCACCCTGACCGATGGCTTCGCCATGGCGACGCACTTCGGCTTGCAGCAGGAAACGGTTTTCCACCAGGTATTGGCCGTCGAGCACCTTGGCCACTTCGACTTCCAGCTCATCGGGGCGGATATCGGTGAGAAACCCCAGACTGCCCCGGTTGATCCCCAGCACCGGCACGTTATGCCGCGCCAGCGCCCGGGCTGCGCCCAGCAGGCTACCGTCGCCGCCGACCACAATCACCATGTCACATACTTCGCCGAGCATCTTGCGCGATGAGGTCTGTAGGCCGTGGCCCGGCAGGATTTCGGCGATGGTGTCTTCGAGGATCACATGCAGGTGGCGCTCGAGCAGAAACTTCTTAAGCCGGCGGACGGTGTCCAGCACCTGGGTACTGCCCAGGCGACCGATAATGCCGATATTGCGAAATTGCTCCATGGGGCTCCTGCGGGATTGGGGTGTGGCGAAAAACCCCGATTATGGGCGAAAGGCCGCGCCAGGCAAAATCCTTTGTCGCCGCGAAGCCTTGATGACAACGGTTCTCAGCCCCCTTCTGCGCGGTTAAACGGCTATGCTCGGACCATGACTGTGTTCCCCGATCTACTCAACCTGCCCCGCCAACTGCGCCACCCGGAGGTGCGCGACTTGGCGTGGGTGATCCTCGCCCCGCCGATGCTAGCCCGCGCGCCCTGGCCGCAGCGTCACCCGCTGGCCGGCAGTGACTGGGTGCAAGCACCGGATCGGCTCGCCCACTGGCTGCGCAGCCTCGACCAAGACAGCCGGACCTTGCAGCACTGGTTGAGCCTGTCGCGCACGCGGCGCTTGGGGCTGTACTACGAACGCTTGTGGCAATTTGCCGTGCAGCATGCGCCGGGCGTGGAACTGCTGGCCGCCAACCTGCCGATCCGCCGCGCCGGGCATACCCTCGGTGAACTGGACATGCTGCTGCGCGACCGCGACGGCGTGCATCACCTGGAATTGGCGATCAAGCTCTATCTCGGCCCGCAGCACGGCAACGGCCAGGACACCGCGCAATGGCTGGGCCCCGGCTGTCACGACCGCCTCGACCGCAAACTGGCGCACCTGGCCCAGCATCAACTGCCGATTTCAGCACGGGCCGAGAGCCGCGAAGCTTTGGCGGCGCTGGATATTCAGCAGTTCGACGCGCACTTGTGGCTGGGCGGGTATTTGCTCTACCCCTGGCCCGGCCTGGCCGAACCACCGACGGGCGCGCACCCTCAGCACCTGCGCGGGCGTTGGTTGCATCAGCGCGACTGGCGGGATTTTGTCGCGGTCAGCGCGCCCGGACGCTGGCAACCCCTGCCCCGCCATGCCTGGCTGGCGCCGGCGCATTACCCGGCGGATGAAGTGTGGAGTGAGGAACAGCTGCGGGCGTGGCTGGCCGACCTTGATCCGCTGGCGCCTGCGCAGTTGCTCGTGCGCATGGTGCAGAACGGCGGGGATTGGGAGGAAGCCGAGCGCTTGTTTCTGGTGGCCGATCTTTGGCCGAATGTGCCGGGGGCTGGTTGATGGCGGGTGTGGTGTATGTGAGTGCGTCATCGGGGGCAAGCCCCCTCCCACACTGACCGCATTCCAAAGGGTGTACTCGATCAAATGTGGGAGGGGGCTCGCCCCCGATGGCGGTGGTACCGCCACTACACCTCATCGATATGCCGGTAATCCAACTGCAACCCAGCCGCCAACTCCTGGGCCCGCCCCAGCCTGATCGGCCCGCGCTCGATATCCACCAGCAACCCCGCACACGCCAATAACGGCAACCCGCCGATGTCCTTGAGCCGCCCATCCGTAATCACCAACACACGCTGCTGCTCAGCCGGATACCGCTTGCGTCGCGCCACCATCCAATGCTGCGCCTCGGTCAGTGCCGCCAGCAACGGCGTGCCACCGCCCGCACCCAGCTGATCCAGCCAGCCGGTCAGGCTTCTGGCAGCTTTCAACCCTTGAACCTGCCACTTCGGCGCCTGGCCGCTGGCGGTCAACAAGGCCATGCGTGCGCGTTGCCGGTAGGCGTCGTCAAACAGCTGGGCGAGCAACCCCTTTGCGTCGGTTAATGCACGATGCCGCCGGGTGGACGCCGACGCATCGACGATCACCAGCCACAACTCGTGGGCCGCGCGGCTGCGCAGGTGGTAGCACAGGTCTTCACGGGAATGCGGCCGGCCGCCGAGCAAAGTACCGGGCCAGTTGATCGAACCCTGCCGGGCACTGCGCGCCTTGCCTTGCCTGCCATTGTCCAGTCGCCCGACCTTGGGGCGGGCATCCGTCCCCGCGTCAGGTCGGGGGCGGATGCCTAGGGCTTTTTTGGCCAGGTGGGCACGTCTCGACGAGTGCCGGTAGGCAGGGCCGGCGCGGGCATATCGCCCCATTGGCCTTGAGCGGGCGAGCTGTCCGAAGGTTTCGGCGACTGTGCCTGGCTGGGTGGGCTGGCCGGTGGAGATGGTTCCTGGCGACGATGGCGCAAGGCAAGTTCCGCGACGGCTTCGATGTCCTCTTCGGCAATCTCATCCGCGCCCCGCCACGCCGCATGGGCCCGAGCGCCGCGCAGCCAGACCAGGTCAGCACGCAAACCATCGACACCGGCGGCAAAGCAGCGCTCGGTAATCTGCGCCAGGGCCTGATCATCCAGCTCGATACTGTCCAGCCGCGCCCGCGCCTGAGTGCAGCGCTCGCGCAACGCTGCCTGCTGTTCGGCCCACTCGGTGCAAAAGGCGGCGGGATCGCTGTCGAAATCCAGGCGGCGCCGGAGGATCTGCCCGCGCTCGGCCGGCAAGGTCTGCCCGCTTAACGCCACATTGAAGCCGAAGCGGTCCAGCAGTTGAGGGCGCAACTCGCCCTCCTCCGGGTTCATGGTGCCAACCAGTACAAAGCGCGCCGAATGGCGGTGGGAAATGCCGTCGCGCTCGATCAGGTTGGTGCCACTGGCGGCCACGTCCAGCAGCAGATCCACCAAATGATCGGGCAGCAAATTCACTTCATCCACATACAGCACACCGCCATCGGCCTTGGCCAGCACGCCCGGGGAAAACTGCGCACGCCCCTCGCCCAGCGCGGCGTCCAGATCCAGAGTGCCCACCAAGCGTTCTTCGGTGGCCCCCAGCGGCAACGTCACGAATTGACCGCTGGCCAACAGATCGGCCAGGCCACGGGCCAGGGTGGACTTGGCCATGCCGCGCGGACCTTCGATCAGCACGCCGCCGATCTTGGGATCGATAGCCGCCAGACACAGCGCCAGTTTCAGGTCATCGGCGCCGACCACGGCGGACAGCGGGAAATGGGGAATATCGGTCATTGACTGTCTTCTTCTATATCCAGCAACAGGTTTTCCAAGGCGTCACGGTAAGCACCTGGCGCCTGCCAGAGGCCGCGCTGCTGGGCTTCGAGCATGCGCTCGGTCATGTCGCGCAATGCGTCGGGGTTGTGTTGCTGCACGAACGCCCGGGTGTCGGGGTCGAGCAGGTAGGCATCGGCGAGCAAGGCATATTGATGATCGTCAATCAGCGCCGTGGTGGCGTCGAAGGCGAACAGATTGTCCACGGTGGCCGCCATCTCGAACGCGCCTTTATAGCCATGACGCTTCACCCCTTCGATCCACTTGGGGTTGGCGGCGCGGGCGCGGATCACCCGGTTCAGCTCTTCCTTCAAGGTGCGAATCTTCGGCAGGTCCGGCTGGCTGTGGTCACCGTGGTAGCTGGCGGCTTTGTCGCCGCTCAGGGTTTCCACGGCGGCGAGCATGCCGCCCTGGAACTGGTAATAGTCGTTGGAATCAAGCAGGTCGTGTTCGCGATTGTCCTGATTCTGCACCACCGCCTGCACCTGGCTCAGGCGCTGGGCAAACTGCTCACGGGCGGCGGTGCCCTCGTCGGACCCGCCATAGGCGTAGCCACCCCAGTTCAGGTAGACCTCGGCGAGGTCCGCACGGCTTTGCCACAAACGCCCATCAATCGCGCCCTGCACCCCAGCGCCATAGGCCCCCGGCTTGGCACCGAAGATGCGCCAACCGGCCTGTTTCGCTGCCGCGTCGTCGTCCAGCCCGGATTGACGCAATGCCTCGCGCTCGCTGCGCACCTTGGCGGCAAGCGGGTTCATATCGTCCGGTTCGTCCAGCGCTGCCACCGCCTGCACCGCCGCGTCGAACAGGCGGATCAGGTTGGCGAAGGCATCACGGAAGAATCCCGACACGCGCAAGGTCACATCGACGCGCGGGCGATCCAGCAGGCTGATCGGCAGGATCTCGAAGTCGTCCACCCGCTGGCTGCCGGTGGCCCAGACCGGGCGCACGCCCATGAGCGCCATGGCCTGCGCGATATCGTCGCCGCCGGTACGCATCGTGGCGGTGCCCCATACCGACAGGCCGAGCTGACGCAGGTGATCGCCATGATCCTGCAAGTGCCGCTCCAGAATCAGATTGGCCGACTGGAAGCCGATACGCCAGGCCGTGGTGGTGGGCAGGTTGCGCACATCCACGCTGAAGAAATTGCGCCCGGTGGGCAGCACATCCAGGCGCCCGCGACTCGGCGCACCGCTGGGCCCCGCCGGCACGAAGCGACCGCTCAGCGCATCCAGCAAGCCGCGCATTTCCGCCGGGCCGCAGGCGTCCAGGCGCGGCGCGACGACACTGCGCAGGTTGTCGATCACTGCACTCACCTCTTCCCAGCCCGGTGCCTGCAATACCGCCAGCGGACCGTTCAAGGCTTGCTCAATCAACTGCGCCGCATACAGCTCCAGGCGCTCGCGGGTATCGCCAGCGGTGCGCCAAGGCTGACTATCAATGCCTTGCAACACCTCGGGGCGCCGGCCGGTCCAGGGTTCGGCCAGGGCGCAGTCCAGCGGGTCGAAGCCCAGCGCGAAGGCCTTGGCCAACACGCGCAGCAGGCTCGATTGCGCGCCACGCCCGTCGCCGCGCGGAATGCGCAGCAAGGCCAGCAATGTGTCGATGCGCAAACGGCCCTGGGGCGATTCGCCAAAGATGTGCAAGCCGTCGCGAATCTGAGATTCCTTGAGGTCGCACAAGTAGGTGTCCAGGCGCGGTAGCCAAATCGCGGCATCGGCATCGCCGTCCAGCTGCAGTTCCTGGTCGATGCGGGTTTCGCGCACCAGTTTGAGAATGTCTTTCTGCAACTCGCGGGCGCGGCGTGGGTCGAGCAATTGCGCTTCGTAATACTCGTCCGCCAGCAGCTCCAGGTCGCGCAGCGGACCGTAGGTTTCGGCGCGGGTCAGCGGTGGCATCAGGTGATCGATGATCACCGCCTGGGTACGACGTTTGGCCTGGGCGCCCTCGCCCGGGTCGTTGACGATAAACGGATAGATGTTCGGCAGCGGCCCCAGCAATGCATCCGGCCAGCAGTGCTCCGAGAGGCCCACGCCCTTGCCCGGCAGCCATTCCAGGTTGCCGTGCTTGCCGACGTGGATCACGCCATGGGCGCCATAGGTATGGCGCAACCAGAAGTAGAACGCCAGGTAGCCATGGGGCGGCACCAGGTCCGGGTCGTGGTACACCGCGCTGGCGTCCACCTGATAGCCGCGCGCCGGCTGGATACCGACAAAGGTCAGGCCCAGGCGCAAGCCGGCAATCATCAGGCGGCCATCGCGGCACATCGGGTCTTGCTGCGGCGCGCCCCAACGCTGCAACACGGCCTGACGGTTGGCTTCGGGCAAGCGCAAGAACAACGCCTCGTACTCGTCCAGGCCCAGGCTCTGGTGGCAAGGGCGCAGGTCCAGGCTGTCGAGGTCGTTGGTCACGCCACCGAGCAGTTCATGGATCAACGCCGGGCCGCTGTCGGGCAGTCGATCCGGCAGCGGATAGCCCTCGGTTTGCAGCGCGCGCAGGATATTCAGCGCCGCCGCCGGAGTGTCCAGGCCGACGCCGTTGCCGATGCGACCGTCACGGGTCGGGTAGTTGGCCAGCACCAGGGCGATGCGTTTTTCCCCATTCGGCACCCGCGCCAGCTCGACCCAGCGCCGCGCCAGTTCGGCGACGAAATCCATGCGCTCGGGCGCGGCGCGATAGCACACCACGTCGGACTGGCTGCGCTCGCTGCGCCAGGCCAAATCCTTGAAGCTGATCGGCCGGCTGATGATGCGCCCGTCCAGCTCCGGCAAGGCAATGTGCATGGCCAGGTCACGGGGCCCCAGGCCCTGTTCGCTGGCCTCCCAGCCGGGCTGGTTGTCCTGGGCGCAGATCGCCTGGATCACCGGGATATTGCGCCGAAACGGGCGTAAATGCGGCGCCTCCGGACTGGATTGAGCAAAGCCGGTGGTGTTGAGAATGACCGCCGCGCCGACCTCGTCCAGCAGATCCTCGACCACCGTCAGGCAGCCAGGCTCTTTCAAACTCGCCACCGCCATCGGCAACGGGTTAAGCCCCGCCGCCTGCAGACGCTGGCAGAACACATCGATAAAGCAGGTATTGGCCGCCTGCAGATGGGAGCGATAGAACAGCACCGCCGCCACCGGCCACTCGGCGCGCCAATCCGCCTGCCAATCGCTCAAGCGCGGGTTGGCGTGGCGCGGGTGATAAATCGCCGTGCGCGGCAAGGTGTGCGGCTCGGCCCAGACATAGTCACGGCCCAGGTGAGCGCTGGCCAGGCAGCGATAGAAACCCAGCGCATTGCCCAACCCGCCCTGGCGCAGGAACTGCCACAGGCGGTCGCGCTGTTCGGGGTCAACCGTGCTCAGGCCGCTGAGTTCCGGGTCCGGGCGATCATCCCCCGGCACCAGAATCAACGTCACCCCACGCTCGGCCAGCTCCACCAGGCGCTCGACGCCATAGCGCCAGTAACCGATACCGCCGTGCAGCGAAATCAGAATGACTTTCGCGTGGCGCAGCACCTCGTCGACGTACAGGTCCACCGAGGCATGGTTCTGCACCTGCATGGGGTTGGCCAGGCGCAGGCTGGGATAGTCGTCGGGCAGTTGCCGGGCTGCTTCGGCCAGTAGCGCCAAGCTGGAATCGCCGCTGCACAGGACCACCAGTTCGGCGGGCGTCTGGCCAAGGTCGGCGATATTGTCGTCCGCGACAAAACCGCCGGGCTGAGTCCTGAGCAGGTGCATGGGTTAAACGCTGAGCGCGGCGCGCAGTTGCGCTTCGAGGCCGGCGGCGTCCAGGTCCTGACCGATCAGCACCAGGCGCGTGGTGCGCGGCTCGTCGGCCGTCCAGGCGCGGTCGAAGTGTTTGTCGAAACGGGTGCCCACGCCCTGAATCAGCAGGCGCATCGGTTTGTTGGGGATAGCGGCAAAACCTTTGACGCGCAGGATGCCGTGCTGCACCACCAATTGCGTCAGGGCGTCGAGCAGCAGCGCTTCATCGGCCTGTGGCAGATCGATGGAGATGGAGTCGAACGCGTCGTGGTCGTGATCGTCTTCACCTTCATGGTGATGATCGTGATGGCTGTGACGCGCGTCGATGTGTTCCTCGGAGCCTGCGCCCAGGCCGATCAGCACCTCCAGAGGCAAGCGACCGCTGCTGGCTTCGACGATCTTCACCGCCGGCGGCAGTTCTTCGGCGACTTCCAGGCGCACACGGGCCAGGTCATCGGGGCTGATCAGGTCGCACTTGTTGAGGATCACCAGGTCGGCGCTGGCCAGTTGGTCGGCAAATAGTTCGTGCAGCGGCGATTCGTGGTCCAGGTTCGGGTCGAGCTTGCGCTGGGCGTCGACCTGATCCGGGAACGCAGCAAAAGTGCCGGCGGCCACGGCTGGGCTGTCGACCACGGTGATTACCGCGTCAACCGTGCAGGCGCTGCGGATTTCCGGCCATTGGAAGGCTTGGACCAAAGGTTTTGGCAGGGCCAGGCCCGAGGTTTCGATCAGGATATGGTCGAGGTCGCCACGGCGCGCCACCAATTCGCGCATCACCGGAAAGAACTCTTCCTGCACCGTGCAGCACAGGCAGCCGTTGGCCAGCTCATACACGCGGCCGTTGGCTTCTTCCTCGGTGCAGCCGATGGAGCACTGTTTGAGGATCTCGCCGTCGATGCCCAACTCGCCGAACTCGTTGACGATCACCGCAATGCGACGGCCCTGAGCGTTGTCGAGCATATGGCGCAGCAACGTGGTTTTGCCCGAGCCGAGAAAGCCGGTAACGATGGTGACGGGAAGTTTGGCCAGTGTTTTCATCGGATGCCCTTGGGGGCGGGCATACGGGACGATAGGCCCTGCGCAGGCGCGCAGCAGCGGATTTCGTCACCGGATCACCCCGCCCGGTTGAATTAAAAAATCGGTGACGAGGCAGGTCTCCTGGCTTGGGGCGTTCGGGTCGCAAGACCGGCGCTGACTGCGCCTTCCCGCCTGATGGCAGTGGCGTGGCAGTCAACTGAACCCTTCACAGTTGCGGGGGCAGCCGCGGCTTGGACCGCGTTCCCTTCTTAGCTTCGACCTGGGCCGAAGAACCTCGAAGGTGCAAGGCTACAGGGGGATGGTGAATTTGACTACCGCTGCTCTGCATGCTTTCCTACAGGCCTTGTTTCGGGTGCCCTTCACAGGGTGAAACGGGAAACCGGTGCGCCATCTTGCGATGGTCAGTCCGGTGCTGCCCCCGCAACGGTAAGCGAGCGAAGCGTCACGGCCACTGTGCTTGAGCATGGGAAGGCGACGCTTTAAGGGTTCTTGGCAGAGCCCCCTCGCAAGCCCGGAGACCGGCCCGAAAAAATCAGATAACAAACCCGCGGTGGGCGGGCGCTGTTCAAACCCTGCGGGTCCGGCTCGCGGGGTTTTTATGCGCACGTCCCCACCCCAGACACCTGAAAGGGACGCGCCATGTCGATCATCAGCAGCACTTCGCCCGCCACCAGCGGCACCACTACCCTGAGCCAACGCCTGACCGCCGCCATCGGTGCGTCGATCCTCGGCGCGTGCCTGGTGTACTTCGCCGGTTTTTCCCACATCGAGGCGGTGCATAACGCCGCCCACGATACCCGCCACAGCGCCGCGTTCCCGTGCCACTGAGACCTGCCGAGATGATTAAGCGTATTGCGCAAACCGCAGGATTCACCGGCCTGCTGGCCGCCCTGCTGCTGACCCTGCTGCAAAGCTTCTGGGTGGCACCGCTGATTTTGCAGGCCGAGACCTTCGAGCAGGCACCGGCAGCCCATGAACACGCCACCGGCACCGCCGCGCACACCCACGACGCAGAGGCCTGGGAGCCGGAAGATGGCTGGCAGCGCGTGCTGTCGACTACTGCCGGCAACCTGGTGGTGGCCGTCGGTTTTGCCTTGATGCTGGCCGGTCTCTACACCCTGCGCGCCCCGACCCGCACGGCTCAGGGCCTGCTGTGGGGCTTGGCCGGTTATGCGACTTTCGTGCTGGCACCCACCCTGGGCCTGCCGCCGGAACTGCCGGGCACCGCAGCAGCTGACCTGGCGCTGCGTCAGACCTGGTGGATCGGCACTGCCGCGTCCACCGCGGCCGGTATCGCCCTGCTGGTGTTCGGTCGCAATGCGCTGCTCAAAGTCCTGGGCGTGGCCATCCTTGTAGTGCCCCATGTGATTGGTGCGCCACAGCCGGCAGTGCATTCAATGCTGGCGCCGGAGGCGCTGGAAGCGCAGTTCAAAATCGCTTCGCAGCTGACCAACATGGCGTTCTGGCTGGCCCTGGGCCTGATCAGCGCGTGGTTGTTCCGGCGTAACCGCGACAGTCATTACGCGGCATGAGCCTCGTCGCCGGTCTGGGCTGCCAGCGAGGTTGTGAGGTTCACAGCCTGTTGGCGCTGCTGGATGAGGCATTGGCCGAAGCAGGCGTCGAGCGCCGGCAGCTCACTGCACTGGCGAGTATCGATCTGAAACACGCTGAACCAGGGCTGCTGGCATTGGCCACAGCCTTGGACCTGCCCTTGTGCTGCTTTAACGCCCAGCACTTGGCGGCATATGAAGGTCGGCTGAGCCACAAATCTGCCGTGGCTTTTGCCCATACCGGCTGTTACGGCATTGCCGAAAGCGCCGCGCTGGCAGCGGCCGAACAGCTCGACGCAGCCCCTGCCAGACTGCTGATCACCCGCCGCAAAAACGCCCGTGCCACCGTGGCATTGGCCTGCACGGGTTAAAAACCCGATAATCGCCCTCCCCGATCATGAACAATCTTCATGCTCGTCCGTTTTTTCACAGGAACGCTCCATGACCGTCTACTTTATCGGCGCTGGCCCCGGCGACCCGGAATTGATCACTGTCAAAGGCCAGCGGTTGATCCGCAGTTGCCCGGTGATTATCTACGCGGGGTCACTGGTGCCCGCGGCGGTGCTGGAGGGTCATCAGGCCTCACAGGTGGTCAACAGCGCTGAGCTGCACCTGGAGCAGATCATTGAGTTGATCCAGACCGCCCACGCCAATGGCTTCGATGTGGCGCGAGTCCACTCCGGCGACCCGAGCCTGTATGGCGCCATTGGCGAGCAGATTCGCTGCTTGCGTGCGTTGGGCATCCCATTCCAGATCATCCCCGGCGTCACCGCCGTTGCCGCTTGCGCGGCCTTGCTGGAAACCGAACTGACCCTGCCGGACATCGCCCAGAGCGTGATCCTGACGCGCTACGCCGACAAGACCCCCATGCCCGCCGGCGAAGACTTCGCCAGCCTGGCTCGACATGGCACCACCATGGCGATTCACCTGGGGGTCAACCATCTGGAAAAGATCGTCGCCGAACTGCTTCCACACTACGGTGCGGATTGCCCGATCGCCGTGGTGCATCGCGCAACCTGGCCGGATCAGGATTGGGTGACAGGGACGCTGGGGGATATTGCCGAGAAAGTCGTCGCCAAAGGGTTTCGGCGCACGGCGTTGATTTTAGTGGGTCGGGTGTTGGCCAGTGACGGTTTCAGTGAATCCTCGTTGTATCGGGCGGGGCATGCGC
>NZ_JAEILC010000053.1:0-26771 GCF_016307435.1 Pseudomonas sp. S4_EA_1b
TTCAATTCAATAACCGTGTTGCACTCAGCTCCTGCAACCGCCCAGGGTTGGCTATCGGGGGGACTTCCAATTTGGCAGTCGCATTAATTGGCTCTTTCTGCCTGCTAAGTTCGGTATGCATTTTTGTATTCTGCCATTTGATGAGTAAGGCTGAACGAGCCAGGTACGAAGAGTACAGAGCCACGTATGTATCAAGTCTGAGATACACGTCAGAAGCAAGTTCGCTTCCTCCTGCTCCAGTTCCCCCCGTGGGGGAGATTTTGGGTGCAGAGCGTGGTGCAGAGTCAGTGGTCGTCGCGCAGTCGCCAGTTGATCTGGATCTAGGCCTGGACTCAGGTAGCAAACTCCCTCCAGGCCGGCGGCGCATTGTTCTTGATTAGGCCGAGCCCGCCGGCCGTCCCGTCGGTACTTGTGGAGAGTCATGCGTTACCTTCGGCACATACACGGCATCGGGTTCCAATGTGATGGAACAGGTTGCTGTATCGGCATGCTGTGCTCTTGGCGAACAGCCTGGACGAACCGTGAGCGTGAGAAAGTCCTTAAGCTGGGACTGACATCTATCGGGAGCAAGAAACTCGAGAGCTTCACTCAACTGGTAGCCGTTGAGGGCCATCGTAGAAACGCCGGTGTCACTTCCGGGCTGAAGGTGGATGGCCAACAGTTGGAGTATCGTAGCCTCAAGGGCGGCCGTGTCGCAGCCGGCAAGTCGAGTATCCGCTTGTAGGAGTTGATGAAGCCGGCCTTCAACGCTTCCTACTTCTCTGTTAGTGACGAGCCGAGGAGGGGATGAACTCCGAGGGCTGGCTGCCGATATCCAGGCTTCCAAAGGGCCGGGATCGACCTGAAGGGCCGCACATGGCGGCTGCTCGGTGCTGACGTGGTCGTGTAGCCAGTATCTCCCCAAATGCCACAGTGTCCCGCAGTTCCAGCATTGCTGGCTTCCCTCCAGGCCTGAGACCGAGAGGGGGCGGTAGTAGTGTTGTGCGCTATGTTCAGGTGAGTTCATGTTTGGCCTGACTATGAGGTAATTGGGCTACAGCTGACACGTAGGGATGAGCTCTACCGGAACCCCACGGGAGTCAATCAGGCTCTTCATCGCGTAGGGGTAGTTGTCGTAGATGACACCATTGAGATATCTCCCGGCGCGTTTCTTTCCGGCACGATTCATCCGGGCATCGTTCTTGACATCGCCAAGGTCAGAGGTGGCTCTATCCGTTCCGTGCTCTGTCACACACATGACCGGTACGCCATCTACAACGGGATGGCCAAGCGATTTGGGGCCGCGTGGACACCAAGCGCCCCATTGCTTGAAGAAGAAGGGCACATTCATTCGGGCGCACTGTTTCCGAAGGCTCTCTGCCCAGTCGGGATGCATTGGGCGAGCTTGATCACCAGACTCGCCTCCAACGACGACCCAATCAATTCCGGCTCGTCGGTATGCGATACCTTCCTTTTTCGAGAGGGAGTTGTAGGTGAAGTCCCCGTCCTGGACGCGCAGTAAGTCGACCGGGCCAAGAAGCGGTTCCAGACTCAGCCAACGAACTGCCGCGGGCGTATCGAGTAAATGAGAGATTCTGGCTGCTTGTTCTTGGTCTTCGACGCTCACGCCAAGCCAAAGATTAGGGAGAGGCCATACTGAGCGCAGATCCATTGCGTGGTCAGCACGAAGGATCTTCGCCTCAGCCTCAATACGATCTACAACGTGCGGATCGTTAAGGTAGTCGCGCATTCTTGATGCTCGCTTGGTGAGCACCTGGAACACGTGCGGCTTGGCCTGGGTCGTATACGCTAGCGCCATTACGGCAAAGATCTTGTCGATTACACTGAAATGAACGCTTTCGTGAAAAAGGTCTGACATGCTGTTCACGAAGATCATTTTCTGCTTTCTCCACCGGAGAGGCAGTTGCAGCGCTTTTTCTACGAAGGAAACCTTTCCATTCCACTGCCCGCCGCGAGCTAAGAGCCCGTCGTAGGAACCATGCCCCTCGGGTACGCCGCGGCCGCGCTCCATCAAGATGATTCTTGCCGCTTGGGTTTCGGCGTAACAGTGCATGCAACCCTTTGAAATTCGTGTACACCCGGCCAGTGGATTCCAACTAGCATCTGCCCACTCTATGTTCGTTTTGGAACTCATAATTCATCTCGCATCAATGCGACCTCAGGGTTCATTTGACATGAGCCTTGATCTGGGTACGCCCTAATTCGCCCCTCTCGGTGGGCACGGAAAGTTTCTCTATGCGCGATTTTCCTGGTCTTCTCAGAACTGCAACCTGGGATTGGTTCCTATGCGCGCATGTGAGCCAGAATTGGGCGGGTTAGGCATTTCGGCGGGGTAAAGGCGTGAAAAGATGCAGATGATCTGGCGGGGGGATTTCAAATGGGTGACGAATTTCTTGTGTGGTCCTTGGTAGGTTTGGCTTGGCTGATTCTTTTGCCCACGGTCTTGATCTTCATTGCGACGTGGACCGTTTCCAAAGTGGTTAAAGCATCGTTTGTCACTTATGCAGCATTGGGCTTTATTGGCGTTCCAATTCATGAACTCGCTCATGGACTGGCATGCCTTTTGTTCCGCATGCCGATAACTAGGATGCGACTATTTGCCCCAAACCATGAAACTGGAAATTTGGGTTACGTTTCCTTTGCTTACAATCCAAGGTCGACTTTCCATGCAGTTGGTCTCGTAGTACAAGGTGTAGCCCCGCTAATAGCCGCATGCATAATTTTAGGGTTTTTCTTTCCCATCCCGAGCGAGGGCGTCGTTTACTTGGGAGCTGTCGAAAGTAACTGGTTAGTGAGGTTCACCGCAGAGGGCATCAATCAGGGCTTATCGCTCACGCTTGGGAATCTGGTGTTAGGTATGGAAGGAGCGGGGTGGGCAATACTTGCGTTGCTTATCGCTGCATACTCTATCCCCAGTTGGTCAGATGTGCGCATTGCTCTGCGAGGGGCAGTTGTGGTCGCGATTATTTTTGTAGCGGGTTGCGCTTTGCTTTCCATCGCAGGGGAGCTTGCTCCACTTAGTCTAAAGGGGGAGGTTGGTCTGCTAGAGGGGTATCTGAAAGATGCACTCATGGACGCGGTCGGTGCAGCGATTCGGGGTATCTCAATGGTGGTTTTTGTCTCCTTGACTGGCCTTGTAGTCATCCAGGTTTTTCCTGCCCTAATTGGGCATATGATTAAAACGCTGATGTCGGCCTCGCGCGAAACGAGTGACGACGAGAAAGAAAATTGCCGGCCCGAAGGACCGGCAAATATTTAGATGATTACAGCATCAATGCACCAGTCAATTCCTGAGAGTTTTCTTTTCATGATTGGCTGGTGTTTTATTGCGTTTTCAGTTTCGCTGAGAATCTGACGCTTGAATCGATCTTCAAGCATGAAGTCCGGCTCATCAACGTACTGTCTGTCAAACTCTCTTTCCGAGATAGGCGTTAGCCCTCTCCTGGTACCGCGTTCCACAATTTGAACGAGAAAGGTCGCGGTGATTTTTGCAGTGAGTTTGCTTTTCATTGTAGGCCTCGAGTAGCGCAGGCCTTCCCAGCTGGGAAGAGCCCCAGTGGGTTAGTGGAAAGTGATTTCGATGTGTCTGTAACTCACGCCGGCACGCTCGCAGACCCGCAGTGTGGGTTCTTGGCCGCCACGAGATGCTCGCTGGTTTAGTGCCCACGAGAGAGCCTGGTTGTAGGTCATCCGTTTAGGCAGATGCCCGCAGCCGACTTTTACAGGAAGTGCCGGATCAGGGCTTTCATCAATGAAGAAAGGCATGGTGTGTCTCCAGTGAAGAAGGACACACCAACCCAGAGGGCAAGTGTGCCCCTGGGGGATGGCGGTTAAGCCGTGGATGCTGACAATACAGGTCAGCTGCTGACGTCAAGACCTGCTCAGCAGGGTCTTGAAGATTGAAGCCAGGCGATAGCCTGTGTGCTGCGTTTAACGGTACCCCAATCGCTTGAGTTCGGAAAGAACCGTTTCCTCCGCAAGGGCTCTGATCTGCGGATTGCCCTTGGTGAGCCTCTCAATGAGTACCTGCTTTTCCGGAACGTAGACAGCTGCGAATTTTACGGCGCGGTCAACGATTGAGCTGACGTTGACGATGATGTCGCACAGCTTGACGTCATGCGCGTCAGCATTGCCAAGTGCGTAGTGCTCAATGTCAATTGCCACTCGTGTGGCTCGATCGCCGTCCTCTCGTTTCGAAATCTTGCTGACCATCTGGACGATTGTGGCCACCTCGATTCCAAATTCCCGGCGCAGCAATTCGTAGCTGACATGCGTGTCTTCGATCACGTCATGAAGCAATGCTGCAGCTAGGACTGTGGAATTGGAGGTGTACCTCGAAAGCAGCTGCGATACAGCTTCGAGGTGGGTCGAGTAATCCTCGCCTGTGTAGGGGGTCTTCTGCCCGATAGCTGCATGAGCCCCCACGGCGAAAGCCCTGGCTCTGTTCAGCAGGGTTTCGTCCGTTGACCGGGACTCCTGGTTGCTCAACGTTGTCATGCTCTACGCCTTGTGGGTTGGTAGCGTGTATTTTCGCGCAGTCGGCCAGAATGCAACTGCGCATAACCAAAAAGCCCGACCTCTCTTTAGGAGTGGTCGGGCTTGATCTTATGTGCCCTGGTGGATGATCAGGTATCCAGCGTGGTCTGCTCGAGCAGAGCTGATCACAGGCACCAGTTTTTCAGGAATGTCATCCCAGCTGTTGGCCAGATTCAGGACGAATTCCCAGACGCCGTCTTGCCCATTGCGCGCATGAACAAAGCTGGCTTTTTCCTCGACCCATTTCCACTCAGAGACCTCTTCGGGGATATCGTAGTCACCTACGATATCTTGCATCATTACCGATCTGATCTCTTCTTTCGTTGCGCCGTGGAATGCCTCGAAAGGCTCGCGGGCGTCCTCGACCGTCACCCCAAAAAACTGAGCAAGCTCAGCAATGGACAACTGCTCCGTTTCGAACGGCGCTCCGCTGCTTTTGGCGTGGCCGGCGAACCAGAAATCACGAGAACTTACGTTCAGCGTTTCGCCATCGATCTCGAATTCGGCTTGATAGTCGACAGTCCGATCCAGCTTCTCAACCTTGTGGAGGTTGCTCGCTTTGACGAGAACGCTCAAGCGAACGATTTCAAGAGCCTTGTTTCGATCAAGAGCGAATGTGGCGGAGGAGGGGACTACGCCATCAACCTGGTTGCGCAGCTCAACGTCGTAGGATTTAGTTGTGTTCATGTGGATCTCCTTGAGGAAGGAGTCCTGGCCCGCTAGGGGTCAGAGACCCCTAGGGTTTGTGTGATGCTTCTGAAAGGGTGAAGCTACCCTCGGCAGGCAAGGTGCCTGATGAGGTTCTGATGGTTACATAGCGACTCTGCCGCATGCAAGACGCTAAGCTGCGTTCTCCTTTCGCCATCTGAGATAATCGCCAATGTCGGTGAAGCCGGCATTCCAGGCCAGGGTGTCAAGCATGTCCATTGTTTCACCGGGCATGGCGAGTTCTTTGAGCTCCTTAGGGATTTCTTCAGCTTGCTTGGAGACCTCAGATTCCTTGCCAGATAGGCGCATCCAGATTTGCTTCAGGTGATCGTCGTCGTGCGCCATGTGGAGCTCGTAAATGAACTCCTCGGTGATCTCGTCCGGCTCAACCCCCAGTTGGCGGGAGTATTCGGAACGCCAGTGGGTTAGGTCGGCATTGTGCCTTTCGAAGGCCTCGATGAATTCCTGATGAGATTCCTCGTCTTCGTAATCGTCTTCATGTTCATGCTCACGCATAAACAATTCTTCGGCTTCTCTTTGCTTTAGCAGTTCAGCGTCAAGCTCTTTCTGTCTTTCAGCAGACTTTGAAAGTACCTGCGTCCATTCAATCTGTTCCCCTTGGTCAACGCGAGACTGAATGGACCTGTTGACTGAACGAAGCAGTGCATCAGAGTCCCGGTTGTCAGCGAATGCGCTTAGAGTTTCGCTTGAGATTTCATCCGCAATTGCAGGTAAATTTCGCTTCTCTAGCTGATCGTTAGCGCGGTTCAGCAGGGCGTCTGCAAAGCGCAAGCTTCCTTTTAGCCGACGAGACTCGACCTGCATTCTGTAGGTGTAAGTGCGCAGCCAGAGATGAATGAATTGCTGCCGATCTTGGGCGTACTCGATGTTGATGTCATGAAAGCGACTGAAGAACTGGCCGTCATGGCCGGCATCCATGCTGTCACCCTCATGTGCAACCTCGTGCTCCAGAAGGGAGAAGAGGAGATGGGCAGTCTTTAAGGGCTCTGAGGCTAGCTTTCTAGCCAGGTCGATGTTGAATGCGATGTACTTTTCGCCGTCGGTCCAAGCCCGCATGCTGTTTGATTCGCCAAGGAGAATCTTGAAGCGCTTCCCGCGGTGTACTTGAAAGTTCCCATACACCCGGCCGCCGGTGATCACAGCGGCATAACGCTCCAGGGCTAATCGCATAGGGCTCCAAGCCCGGTACTGCGGTTTTGTAAGGGCTTTTTCCGCGCTGACTACACCGACCTTGATTTTGAAAGAGTCACGGATGGTGTGGTAATCGAGAAGGTTTGGCGCCCCCTCTCTGATATACCAAGCAAACCTGGCCGGAGATCCAGGCTCGACGCAGCCTGATTGGTTTGGCAGTTCATCAAGAAGTCCGGTAAGCGTTTTAACAATGCGATCGAGATCATCACGAAGCTCGCCGGCGCTGTAGCACCCAAACCGATACATGGTTGAAGGGTGGACAAGAAGGGCAATTCCTTCCCGTGCGATGGCTTCGCCTTTGGGGACATCCTGAGCCCGCTCAACGACTGCGTAATTTTTTTCATGGGAGAAACTTCTACGGATGAACTCCGCGAAGGTGACATGCTTTTTCCCTGGAAGGAGCGTAATCACTTCCTCTTCTCCGAAGATTCGGAGGCTATCAGTGTCGCCGCCCAGCAGCGCTCTAGCAGACTGCTCTCTTCGTGCCTCGGTTTTTCGGTGATCGCCAATCCGGCCGTTCAATTCGTCAGCCATCACTTTGAGTTGTGCAGCGATGGCTTTCCAGACAGGGCAGGTTTTCCTGAGGATCTCAGTTCGGGACACGTTGAGACCGATTGGCTTCTTCGTGACGACCAACCCACCACACCCCCACATGTGACTGGAATCGTTGCGTACCAGAACGCCTTGGTTATAGATGCCAACTGGTCCGTCCGGCTTTACTCGGTAGTAGGCGTTCTCGTCCTGGTAGTCCCAGTTCTCTTTTGATGGATCCTTCGTAATCGGCGCCCCGTTGAGCGATACGGCGATCGGGGTATACCTCACAAGATCCCGAACCTCTTGAAGACAGATCATGAGGTCGGTGTACTCAAGTACTTCGTACCATTTGCCCGTGATGTTGCACCCTGGCTCGGGCGCTTTTAGTTCTTCCAGGTCGTAGCTGTATCCCATCGAAAGGGTATCGACTGACATCTGCCAGCTGTTGGACCTCCAGATCGTCGCCGCATGGGCCATGATTTGCCCGCGGCCGAGACGGAAGCGGCCGTACTTCGCGTCTCCCTCAACGTGAGGCGTTCCAAACCTGCCGAAGTATCGAATGACGTCACTGTGGCTCGCGAAGCCTTGGCCGTCGTCCGAGCATTCGAAGCCGCTCTTGTCGATGGCCAGTCGGACGAAGGTCGCACCTGCATCGACAGAGTTCATGATCAGCTCGATAAGGGCTTTACCGATAGAGCCTGCCTGGTGATGGATGATGCTGTGAATTACTGCAGGGTCGAGCTCAAAAGGGTGGCGCATCACATTCTCCGGTTCAGAAGCTATGCGCCTATCTTGGGGACCCTTCCTTTACGCTTGGAGTTAATCCGCCCCTGGCCGGGGGCAGATGACCTAGCCTGATGTGGCAGTCAGTTACTGCTGGAAGTTGGGGTGAGGTTACGCTTTAGCAGCGCGATCCTAAGCTGGATGTAGTCCAGCGTCTTTCCAGATTTCCCCTCTACATGTTCTTTGAGGGGCTTCAGCTTATCGAACCCGTGGATGGCCATTGCTGCGGGGAGATAGGCATCCAGGACCTCCTGAGCATCTGGATCAACGAAGGGTTGATATGCAATGCGGCGTTGCGCAATAAGTTGTCCGAGCGTGATGCTAGCCTTCGTTTCTGTGGTTTCCAGGGTTCTGGCCAGGCTGCTGATCGAAAGCATGTCGGGATCCTGGGTATCGTTCGTCTTCAGGTATTGCAGAAGACGATCGCGCAGGTCTATCTCTCTCTTCCGTTGCCGCTTCTCCTTCTCGGAGCGCGGCGTCGCCCCAGCTCTCTCGTTGCGAAGGCCAGCAGTGGGCGCATACGGGTACTCGTTGATCACAATGTTTTTGGCAAGTACTTCATAGCCGTGTCGCCAGAGCATTGCCTCATGGATTTTAGCCATCGCAAGTACGGCTTCTTCCCCACGAGGATGGTGACCGACTTGGACGTTGTACATCGCACCGGCTGCGGTTATCTCTCCTGCTTCAGCTTTCAGAAGCTGCCACCAAGCTCTTTGTAAATCCAGATGGGCCTTGGGGCTGAGAGCAGGCGACCCCTCGGCACTCATCAGCTTCAGCAATAACGGAATGTCAATGCGCCCACTTCCGAATCCGACAACGATTGTCGAGAGGAAGGCTCTACTAAGGTGTTCGTAGAGCACGCCAAAACTCACGGCGTCTCTTGTTTCCCTTAGGCCTACAGTTCGCCGTACACCTGCGCTGGCTACCGCTTCAGGACTTAGGGAGTTCGCCTCTGTGAAGAAGCTTGACCAAGATGAGGCGCCAGTCGTTGAAACAGACAGTGTCACGACCTCAATTAGCCGAGCCTGTTTCACTGCAGCTGACTCGACAAGCTGCACAGAGATGATGGTCAGCGGTGAGCGAATCTCCTGGGCAAACCGGGTTAGCAGAGGGAATATTTCACTCTGAGGGTTGCGCGCATTTGAAGTTGCAATCATGGCTCTGGCCCGCTGATGGACGTTGATGGGGGAAGTTTCCTCGTTCCTGTCCGAAAGTGGAGCCTAATTAGCGCCGATTCGGGGGACGAATCTGGGCTCCTATTTGCAGGATATCGGTCTATCTCGATAGATGGCCCACGCAGCCTCCCAGCCCTGCTCGTGCGTAGCCTTGACCTCGCGCAGTTCAAGGCATTTCGCATCAGGCATTGAAGAGGTAAATGCCTGCGCTAGGCTTGCCGGGATGACCGGGTCGAGTGTGCCCACCAGGTGGCGCTGGGGGATGTGACGCAGACGATCCCTGTAATCGACCGGCTCCAAAGCTTCAGAGAGCGGTGATAGCTGGTGAAGTCGAACCCACCCTGCAGGGGACAAGTTCCCCGCTAGAGTTTGGACTGATGTCACGTCAGATCGTCTTGCGGCCAGCAGGAGTGCTATGGCTCCTCCGCCTGAGTAGCCGACAAGCTCAACATGACTTGCTCCCATTTTCAGCTTGATCTTGTCCAATGCAGTCGAAATGCTTTCGACTGCTTCATCGCTGAACCGGCGGTCTGTCCAGATTTTGTAAGTGCAGTGATTGTTCATCACGTACTGGCACGGCCTGGCGATGTAGGCGGATGGAGCGGGATCATTGGCCGCCAGCTTGGAAACGGGGTCATGCCGAGATAAGGGGAAAATTCACTCACTTCCCCTCTATCCATATGATTAATATCACAATTTTAAAAAACCACATGGGTATCGCGATGCGGCGATTCTGACGTGTGTCACCCAGGTCGATCGCTGCTACACGGCGAGGAAAACATGGTTGGTGCCGACGTGGGTTACAGGTGTAGGAACAAACAGTTCCCTGATGCTTAGGAATGAGGTCGATTAACAACCTCAGAAGATCCTTCAGTTGAACCGGTCGCGGCAAATCAGGCAGCCGGAATGAATGATTCTATAATCACTCTATAATTGACTATAAAGACCGTCCTAGAGCGGCAGCTAGGCTGCTCCCTGTGACTTGAGGCTTCCCCTCCCTGTCAGACTTGTTTCGCACGTCTGGGTATTGCGCCCCCGCTAGCCGTTAGCAGCCTGGCATCCTCGTCTGGGCACTGGTTTGGACCGGCTGTGAGAGAATGAGGCTGGCCAGTACGACAACAATGCTGGGAGCAATGATTGGCCCATATGCCCAAAACCTATGGCACGCATTGTTCAGGGGGATGTTATGGACAAGCTCTACGACAGGCTGGTTTTGCCGAGAGGCCACTAGGGGTCGCCTCAGAAAACGGAAAATAAAGCACGCTAAGCCGGTTGCAGCGGTCGTAGCGGCCTGAACTTGCCCGCGCCGATCTTGGCGCTGCTGCGCCAGAGGTAATCGCCGGTGAGGTTGATGTGCTCCCAACCGAGCGGCGACAGGTACTGCAACAGCGCGTCATCAACGGCATGGCCGTTGCCACGCAGCGCGTGCGCAGCCCGTTCCAGATAGACCGTGTTCCACAACACGACGGCAGCCGTTACCAGATTGAGGCCGCTAGCCCGGTAGCGCTGCTGCTCGAAACTGCGGTCGCGGATTTCACCCAGGCGGTTGAAAAACACTGCCCTGGCCAGCGCATTGCGCGCCTCGCCCTTGTTCAGGCCGGCATGCACGCGGCGGCGCAGTTCCACGCTTTGCAGCCAGTCCAGGATGAACAGCGTGCGCTCGATGCGGCCTAGCTCGCGGAGCGCCACGGCCAGGCCGTTCTGGCGTGGGTAGCTGCCGAGCTTTCGGAGCATCAGGGAGGCCGTCACCGTGCCCTGCTTGATCGAGGTGGCCAGCCGCAGGATTTCGTCCCAATGGGCGCGGACGTGCTTGATGTTGAGCGTGCCGCCGATCATGGGTTTCAGCGCGTCATAGGCGGCGTCGCCCTTCGGGATGTAGAGCTTGGTGTCGCCCAGGTCGCGGATGCGCGGCGCGAAGCGGAAGCCCAGGAGGTGCATCAGGGCGAAGACGTGATCGGTGAAGCCCGCCGTGTCGGTGTAATGCTCCTCGATCCGCAAGTCGGACTCGTGGTACAGCAGGCCGTCGAGCACGTAGGTCGAATCGCGCACGCCGACGTTCACGACCTTGGTGTGAAATGGCGCGTACTGGTCAGAAATGTGGGTGTAGAACGTCCGCCCTGGGCTGCTCCCGTATTTCGGGTTGATGTGGCCGGTGCTCTCGGCCTTGCTGCCGGTGCGGAAGTTCTGGCCGTCCGACGATGAGGTGGTGCCGTCGCCCCAGTGCTCGGCGAAGGGATGGCGGAACTGTGCGTTGACCAGATCGGCCAGCGCCGCCCCGTAGGTTTCGTCGCGGATGTGCCAGGCTTGCAGCCAAGCCAGCTTGGCGTAGGTCGTGCCGGGGCAAGACTCCGCCATCTTGGTCAGGCCCAGGTTGATCGCGTCGGCGAGGATCGTGGTCAGCAACAGGTTCTTGTCTTTGGCCGGGTCGCCCGATTTCAGATGCGCGAAATGCCGAGTGAAGCCCGTCCATTCGTCCACCTCCAGCAGCAGTTCGGTGATCTTGACGTGCGGCAGGATCATTGCCGTCTGGTCGATCAGCGCTTGTGCGGTGTCGGGTACCGCCGCGTCGAGCGGCGTGATCTTCAAGCCTGACTCGGTGATGATGGCGTCCGGCAGCTCGTTGGCCGTCGCCATACGGTTGACGGTGGCAAGCTGTGTTTCCAGCAGCGTCAGCCGGTCGTTCAGGTACCGGTTGCAGTCGGTGGCCACGGCCAGCGGCAATTCGCTGGCCTGCTTGAGGCTGGCGAATTTCGCGGGCGGCACCAGGTAGTCCTCGAAGTCCTTGAACTGGCGCGACCCCTGCACCCAGATGTCGCCGGAACGCAACGCGTTCTTCATCTCCGACAGCGCGCACAGTTCGTAGTAGCGCCGGTCGATGCCGGTGTCGGTCATGACCAGCTTCTGCCAGCGCGGCTTGATGAACTCGGTCGGCGCGTCGGCGGGCACCTTGCGGGCGTTGTCGCTGTTCATGCCGCGCAGCACCTCGATGGCGTCGAGCACGTCCTTCGCGGCGGGAGCGGCCCGCAGCTTGAGCACGGCAAGGAATTCCGGCGCGTAGCGGCGCAGCGTGGCGTAGCTTTCGCCGATGCGGTGCAGGAAATCGAAGTCCTCGGGCTGCGCAAGCTTCTGCGCTTCGGTGACGCTCTCGGCGAAGGCATCCCAGGACATGACGGCCTCGATGGCGGCGAACGGATCGCGGCCCGCCTGCTTGGCCTCGATCAGCGCCTGGCCGATGCGGCCGAACAGCCGCACCTTGGCGTTGATCGCCTTGCCGGACGCCTGGAATTGCTGCTGATGCTTGTTCTTGGCGGCGTTGAACAGCTTGCCCAGGATGCGGTCGTGCAGGTCGATGATTTCGTCGGTGACGGTGGCCATGCCCTCGATGGCAAGCGCCACCAGGGTGGCATAGCGTCGCTGCGCCTCGAACTTGGCCAGGTCGGCGGGCGTCATCTGGCCACCCTCACGGGCGATCTTGAGCAGGCGGTTCTGGTGCACCGACCGCTCGATGCCAGAAGGCAGGTCGAGCGCCTGCCACGCTTTGAGGCGTTCGATGTGTTCCAGCATGTGCCGCGAATTCGGTTTGACGGGCGATTGGCGCAGCCAGGCCAGCCAGGTCGTTTTGCCGTTGTCCCGACGCTTGAGCAGATCGTCGAGGCGGCGGCGATGCGCGTCCGACAGCGGTTCGGCCAAGGCATCGTAGATGCGCCGGTTGGCGCGGGTGATTGCTTCGGCGCTCGCCCGCTCGACGGCGTTGAGGGCAGGCAGAATGACCGACTGCTGCCGCAGGTGCTCGATCAAGGTGCTGGCCAGCACGATGCCCTTGTCGGTCTGCAAGGCCATCTCGGTCAGCAACTGGACGGCCTGCCGGTAGTGGCCCATGGTAAAGGGCTGGAAGCCGAACACCGTTTGCAGTTCGACCAGGTGCTCGCGCCGGGTCTGCTCCCGCTGCCCGTATTCGTCCCAGCTTTCGACGCTGACCTTGAGCTGGTCGGCGACCAGTTTCAACAAGGGCGGAAACGGCGGCTCATCGACGCCCAGGATGACACCAGGAAAGCGCAGGTAACAGAGCTGCACGGCGAAGCCCAGCCGGTTGGCCGGGCCGCGCCGCTGCCGGATGATGGAGAGGTCGGTTTCGCTGAACGTGTAGTGACGGATCAACTCATCCTTGGTGTCCGGCAACGCCAGCAGGCTTTCGCGCTCGGCGGCGGACAGGATTGAACGACGTGGCATATTTACTGATCCGTTCTCAAGTATTGATACAGGGTTTCGCGACTGATTCCGAATTCACGAGCCAGCTTGGTCTTTTGCTCGCCAGCCTCGACACGTTGGCGCAGTTCGGCAATACGCTCAGACGACAGGGATTTCTTCCTGCCACGGTAGGCCCCGCGCTGCTTGGCGAGCGCGATGCCCTCGCGCTGCCGCTCGCGGATCAAGGCGCGTTCGAACTCGGCGAACGCGCCCATTACCGACAGCATCAGGTTCGCCATCGGCGAGTCCTCGCCGGTGAAGGTCAAATGCTCCTTAAGGAACTCGATGCGTACGCCGCGCTGGGTGAGGCCCTGCACCAGGCGGCGCAGGTCGTCGAGGTTGCGCGCCAGACGATCCATGCTGTGCACCACGACCGTGTCGCCTTCGCGCACGAAGGCGAGCAGCCGTTCCAGTTCGGGCCGCCGTGTGTCCTTGCCCGACGCCTTGTCGGTGAACACTTTATCCACCTGGATCTGTTCGAGCTGCCGTTCTGGGTTCTGGTCGAAGCTGCTGACGCGGACGTAACCGATGCGCTGACCGTGCAAGGTATCCTCCTGAGGGAAATGTGTCAGGAAGAAATCTATGACCCTTGACGGCGTATGTCAATCAATTCGGAAGGCAACTCTATTCTGACGATTTAGCGCCGGATGGTCTGACGCCAAGTTAGAGTATGCCTCAATCTGACGGTAGCGAGTCGCAGGCGTTCGGATCGGCATCGGTTTCGTTCCCTGTCTTGGCACGCGCTTCGAAGCGTTGATAACACTCCAACCCGCAGAAGTGCTCGACGTATTCCGCGCCTTCCGGGGTGAAGGCGGCATCGAGCGGGATTTCCTTGCAGCACACGCAGCAACTGGTGGTGGTCGAGTCACTTGCATTCATGGTGGCACCCCTCCATTGACTGACGAAGACGGCGAATGCCGCCGCCGGCATTGGCTTCGCGAACAGGAAGCCTTGTCCTGTGTCGCAGTCCGCTTGTCGCAATAGATCAAGACTCGCCGATGTTTCCACGCCTTCAGCCACCACATCCATGCCCAGCCCGTGCGCAAGCTGAATCACGGTGTGCACGATGGTTTGGTCGCGGCGGTCGTTGGCGAGCCCGGCGACAAACGATTGGTCGATCTTGAGCGTGCTGATTGGGCAGCACTTCAGATGTTGCAGACAGGAATACCCCGTCCCGAAGTCATCGGCGGCGAAGCGCACACCGATCTGCCGCAAGGCGTCCAGGGCGGGGAAGATCGCCGGATCACCAAACGCGACCGATTCGGTCAGCTCGATTTCGAGATACTCGGCGGGCAACTCGGCATCAGCCAGCACGCCCTTTACCCACCCGTCGAAGTCCGGTCCCACTTGGCTCGCCGAAACATTGACGGCCAGCCGGAACGGTCGCCATGCCAGCATTCGCCAGTCACGCATCTGGCGGCAGGCTTCGCCCAGCACCCAAGCGCCGATTTCAGGCATCAGGCCGGACGATTCGACCACGGGCAGGAACTGGCCCGGTGGCAATAGTCCAAGCGTCGGATGACGCCAGCGCAACAGGGCTTCCGCGCCGACAATCCCACCACTGCGCAGATCGACGACGGGCTGGTAGTGCAGTTCAAGCTGCCCGCGCTCGACCGCTTGGGCCAGTTCCGGCGTCGTCCATCCATCCGGCCGGAAAGCGCTCATTCTCTTTCCCTGAATGCCCGCAACGCCCGCGACAGGGACAGAAGGAACAGGCCGGTCAAACCGAGCGCCGCGATGACCCAATGCTCGCCGAGGAAAGCACCGGCGGTTGTGCCGGCCAGCACGACAGCGAGGATGGGCAGGTGGCAGGGGCAAGTCAGCACAGCCAGTCCGCCCCACAGGTAGCCGGTGATCGGTTTGTGCGTCTCGGACGGCAAGCGCTCGGGGTTGTTCATGGCAGACTCTCCGCGTGCTGTGCCGGCTCGGTCGGCAGGGTGGCCAACTGCACTTCCAGATCGGCCAACGCTTCGCGCCGACGCTCGACGAACTGACGCAGCAGGGCAAGCTGCGCGGCCGCTTCGTCGCCGTCCGCCGCATCCAGCGCCCGGCACAGCCGCGCCAGCGCGTCGAGGCCGATGCCCGCCTCGAAGGCCGCCCGCACGAAGCACAGCCGTTGCAAGGCGGCGTCATCGAACAAGCCGTAGCCGCCTGGTGTGCACGCCACCGGGCGCAGCAATCCGCGCAGCAGGTAGTCGCGCACGATATGCACGCTCACCCCGGCATCAAGAGCCAGCCGGGACACCGTGTAGGCGTTCATTGAACACCTCCTTTTTCTCACCCGGCGCAGCAGGAAAGCTGCTTCACATCCTTGTTGAAGGTCTGCGCCGCGAGCTTCAACCCCTCGACCATCGTCAGGTAGGGGGACAACTGGTCGGCCAGTTCCTGCACCGTCATGCGGTTGCGAATGGCCAGAGCCGCCGTCTGGATCAGTTCACCCGCTTCCGGCGCGACCGCCTGTACGCCGATCAGCCGATGGCTGCCTTCCTCGATAACCAACTTGATGAAGCCGCGTGTGTCGAAGTTGGCGAGCGCACGCGGCACGTTGTCCAAGGTCAAGGTGCGGCTGTCGGTCTCGATCCCGTCGTGGTGGGCTTCCGCCTCGCTGTAGCCCACGGTCGCCACTTGCGGATCGGTGAACACCACGGCCGGCATTGCGGTCAGGTCGAGCGCCGCATCGCCGCCGGTCATGTTGATCGCGGCACGGGTGCCGGCCGCTGCCGCCACATAGACGAACTGCGGCTGGTCGGTGCAGTCGCCGGCCGCGTAGATGTTCGGGTTGCTCGTGCGCATGCCTTGGTCGATGACGATGGCACCTTGCGCATTGACAGTGACCCCCGCTGCGTCCAGCGCGAGGCTGCGCGTGTTCGGTGTCCGACCGGTGGCAACCAGCAGTTTGTCGGCGCGCAATTCACCGTGCGTGGTGGTCAGCACGAATTCACCGTCCATATGGGCGACCTGGCTGGCTTGCGTGTGCTCCAGCACCTCGATGCCCTCGGCACGGAAAGCGGCTGTCACCGCCTCGCCGATGGCCGGGTCTTCACGGAAGAACAAGGTATTGCGCGCCAGGACCGTGACCTTGCTGCCCAGCCGGGCAAAGGCTTGCGCCAGCTCCAGCGCCACCACCGACGAGCCGATTACGGCAAGGCGTTCGGGAATGGTGTCGCTCGCCAGGGCCTCGGTGGAAGTCCAGTAGGGTGACTCTTTCAACCCCGGAATCGGCGGGACCGCCGGGCTGGCACCCGTGGCGACCAGGCAGCGGTCGAACATCACGACGCGCTCGCCACCCTCGTTCAAACGGACGGTAAGGCTCTGGTCGTCCTTGAAGCGCGCCTCACCGTGCACAACGGTGATGGCCGGATTACCGCCCAGGATGCCTTCGTACTTGGCGTGCCGCAGTTCGTCGACGCGGGCCTGCTGCTGGGCCAGCAGCTTACTGCGGTCAATCGTAGGCACAGTTGCCGCAATACCGCCATCGAACGGGCTTTCCCGGCGCAGATGGGCGATGTGGGCGGCGCGGATCATGATCTTGGACGGCACACAGCCGACATTGACGCAGGTGCCGCCGATGGTGCCGCGCTCGATCAGCGTGACCTGCGCGCCTTGCTCGACGGCCTTCAGCGCCGCCGCCATCGCGGCTCCACCGCTGCCAATGACCGCTACCTGCACCGGGGGCTCGTTGCCACTGTGCTTTTCGGCGGCGGCCATCCATCCCCGCACCTTGTCGAGCAGTCCGACGCGGTTGTCCGCCAGTGGCGCATCGGCTAGCGTTGCCTTGTAGCCCAGTCCGGCCACGGCGGCAGTCAGCGCGTCCGGCGATGTGCCCGGCACGATGGCGAGTTGCGCTGTGCCCTTCGGATAGGACACCAGCGCCGACTGCACGCCTGGCACTTTTTCCAGCGCTTCCTTGACGTGCGCCGCGCACGAGTCGCAAGTCATGCCGGTGATTTTTAGATGGGTCATGCAACAGATCCTTTATCGTTTGTGGCGCCAGACAATGACGTCCGTTGTGCTGCGGTGCCGTTTTCAGTGACTCACTGCTTGACGCTGGACGGATAGCCCGCGTCTGCGGTTGCCTTGGTCAGCTTCTGCACGCTGGTCTTGGCATCGTCGAAGGTGACGACCGCTTGGCGTGTCTCGAAAGTCACGTCAACTTTGCTGACGCCTTCGACCTTGGAAATCGCCTTCTTGACAGTGATCGGGCAGGCGGAGCAGGTCATGCCCGGTACGGACAGCGTGACGGTCTGGGTGGCGGCCCAGACGGGGGCAACAACGGCGGCGAGGGCGAGGGAGGCAAACAGTTTCTTCATGGTGAACTCCGATCAGTAGAAAAATGGCATGACGTAGGGAAATCCGAGCGCGACCAGAACCAGCGCGGCCACGATCCAGAAAATGAGCTTGTAAGTAGCTCGCACTTGGGGAATCGCGCAGACCTCACCCGGTTTGCAGGCCGCTGCCTGCCGGTAGATGCGCCGCCAGGCGAAGAACAACGCCACCAGCGCCACGCCGATAAAGATGGGGCGATAGGGTTCCAACACCGCCAAGTTGCCGATCCAAGCGCCGCTGAACCCCAAGGCGATCAGAACCAACGGCCCGAGGCAGCAAGCCGAGGCGAGGATGGCGGCAAGCCCTCCAGTGAAGAGCGCGCCGCGCCCGGTTTTTGGTTCAGACATGCGCTTGTCCTTTCGAATTGAAATTGGATAGCGTAACCTTACTTCCGTACTCATGTACGGAGTCAAGCGATATGGAAAACAATTTGGAGAACCTGACCATTGGCGTTTTCGCCAAGGCGGCCGGGGTCAATGTGGAGACCATCCGTTTCTATCAGCGCAAGGGCTTGTTGCTGGAGCCTGACAAGCCCTATGGCAGCATCCGCCGCTATGGCGAGGCGGATGTAACGCGGGTGCGCTTCGTGAAATCAGCCCAGCGGCTGGGCTTCAGCCTGGATGAGATCGCCGAGCTGCTGCGGCTGGAGGATGGCACCCATTGCGAGGAAGCCAGCAGTCTGGCCGAGCACAAGCTCAAGGACGTGCGCGAGAAAATGGCTGACCTGGCGCGCATGGAGGCCGTGCTGTCTGAGTTGGTGTGCGCCTGCCATGCGCGAAGGGGGAACGTTTCCTGCCCGCTGATCGCGTCACTACAGGGTGGAGCAAGCTTGGCAGGTTCGGCTATGCCTTAGCGTGCTTTATTTTCCGTTTTCTGAGACGACCCCTTCCAGGCGCATGCCGACGTGCTGGCGGTGGCCGACCGGGCGCTGGACGAGGTGGCGCGTTTCGTCGCGCCAGGGGCGAACAGTATCCTCATTACCGGCGCCGCCTCCGGTATCGGCGCCGCCACGGCGCGACTGTTCCACGCCCGCGGCTGGCGCGTCGGCTTGCTCGATCGCGATGGCGCGGCGCTGGCCGCTCTGGCCGGGGAGCTGGAGGACGCATGGCACGCCGAACTGGATGTGCTGGACCGGCCGGCGGTGAACGCGGCGCTGGACGCGTTCGCCGAAGCCTGTGGCGGCCACCTGCGCATGTTGTTCAACTGCGCCGGGATTCTGCGTTTCGGCGCCTTCGCCGAGATCACCGCCGAGGAGCACGGGCGCATCGTCGCGATCAACGTGGAGGGGCTGATCAACTGTTGCCATGCGGCGTTTCCCCACTTGCGGCGAACGCCGGGGGCGCAGGTGTTGAACATGGGCTCCGCGTCCGGGCTCTACGGCGTGCCCCAGATGGCCAGCTATTCGGCGTCGAAATTCGCCGTGCGCGGGTTGACCGAGGCGCTGGAGCTGGAGTGGCGGCCACACGGCATTCGTGTCGCTGACCTGATGCCACCCTTCGTGCGCACGCCGATGGTCACCCGGCAGACCTTCGAGCCGCAGGTGCTGCGTCGGCTGGGATTGCGCATGGGCCCGGAGACGATCGCCGAGGCGGCCTGGCGGCACACCACCTGCGATGCCGTGCACCGGCCGATAGGCGGGCAGTTCAAGGCGCTCTACTGGGCCGGGCAGCTGTCGCCGCCGTGGATGAACCGGCTGGTGATGCGCTGGCTGAGCCGTTAAGGCCGTCTCGGCCAGCCTTCAGGGGCCGCTAGCCGCGCTCCCAGAGCGCGTCATGCACCTGGCCGGCGCTCTTCTCGCGGTGCAGGCGCCTGGCCTGCATCGGCAGGCCTGACGGGCGCCTTCGCTTTCGGTGTAGACCCAGGCGCGTTCGGCACGCCGCCTGCGGTCTTCCAGCAGTTCGCAGCTGGTCTGCAGCAGGCTCTGGTGGACGGGCGGGTCGAGGAAGACCACCTCGAACGGTTGCGTGGCTTGGTTTTCCAGGTAAGGAAACCTGTCCCTTTCAAGCCCAAGGACGTCCGCCGCAGAGGCGGGCCATCACTCCCCGCCGACGATGCTGAGTGAACGCCCGGAGGGTCCAGTCTATCCCGGTATGCCACACACCCAGGCTGCTCGGCATCGCTCCAAGGTGGCGCAGGGGCCGTGCGCCGGCGGTCCATCCGAGCCCGCCGAGGGTGGTGGGCATAGTCGCCTGTGTATAACAAACCTACAGAACCTCGACGGAAACGCCATTTTTTTGCTGATAGAGCCAGGTTGTTGTCGCCGTTGTCAGGAATTGGCATGGGCATTGCTGCCAGCTAGGCCGGTCACTGAGTGGGCGCTACCCGCTTCATCCATTGACACGCTACACCCCTGTCTTCGAGCTCAGCCAAAAGCGGGCCAAACAGTGCGCGCTCCGCCTCACAAGGGTGGGCGCGATAAGGATACGAATCGATGTTCGATATTTTCCCCCTGCTCCAGCAGCGTTTCGAAGCGCTTCGCAGTACCGCCGACTTCTGGTCCCTGCGCCACGTCAGGCAAGCGTCGCAGAAGTTCGAGGTGGTCAGGAACATTCCTTCACCCCCGCGCCTGACGCTCGACCAGGGGGTCATGCTGAGCGTGCGTTTGGCGGGTATCGAGGCCTATGCGGCCACTTCCGATCTGAGCCAGAGCGGCTTGCAGCAGGCGCTCGAGCGCGCCGAGCGACTCGCCCGCGGCAGTGCATGCCGGCCACTGCTCAAACAGTTGCCTGCGCTTTCCAGCGCACGACGCGATTACCTGTCTCCGGCTTACCAGGAGGCACCTGTGCCGCTGCGCGAATGCCTCGAGCTATTGCGCGGCGAGTCCGCCGCGGTGCCGGACGACGAACGCATCGTCCATTGGATGGCGTCGCTGGCGATCGAGGAGGTGGAGCAGATCTACCTCAACAGTGTCGGCGCGCAACTGCGCAGCGCCCAGCGCTTCGTTTATCCGGGAATGTCCGTCACTGCCTACGACGGCGATGACAGCCAGACCCGCACGCTGCACGGCGGTGCCTATGCACAGCAGGGCGGTTTGGACGTGGTTGCCCGCAGCGGCTTCAGCGGGTGCGCGACGAAGATCGCCGACGAGGCCCTGCAACTGTTACTGGCGCCGAACACGCCCAGTGGTGCCCGTGATCTGCTGTTACTGCCGGACCAGATGGTCCTGCAGATCCACGAGTCCATCGGTCACCCGCTGGAAATGGACCGTATCCTTGGCGACGAACGCAACTATGCCGGCACCAGCTTCATCAAGGCGGAAGATTTCGGCCACCGGGTCTATGGATCGCCCCTGCTCAACGTCAGCTTCGATCCGCAGCTTCCCGAGCAACTGGCCAGCTACGCCTTCGACGACGATGGCACGCCGGCCGAGAAGGTCCTGATCATCGAGCAGGGCATCCTCAAGCACCCGCTGGGGGGCGCCCTTTCCCAGCGGCGCAGCGGGCTCGCCGGCGCTGCCAGCAGCCGCGCCTGCAGCTGGAATCGGCCGCCCATCGACCGCATGGCTAACCTCAACGTCGAACCCGGCGAGCAAACCCTGGAGCAGCTGATCGGCGGTATCGAGCGCGGCGTACTGATGGCCACCAACCGCTCCTGGTCGATCGACGATGCCCGCAACAAATTCCAGTTCGGTTGCGAATGGGGGCAATTGATCGAGGGTGGCGAGCTGGGGGCCGTGGTGAAGAACCCGAACTATCGCGGTATCTCGGCACAGTTCTGGCGCAGCCTTAGTGCCGTCGGCGACTCCTCCACCCATCAGGTACTCGGCACGGCCAACTGCGGCAAGGGCGAACCTAATCAAGCGGTGCGGGTGGGGCATGCGTCTCCGGCCTGCGTATTCTCCGACGTCGCGGTGTTCGGGGGTGTGCAATGAGCCTGTCGAATCCGGGCGTTGCCGCCGAGCATTTCGAGTCCCTCAGCCGATGGTTGCGCAGCACACGGCTCGCCGGCGAGGAATTTACCCTGTGCTACAGCGCCGAAGCCTCCGACTTCGTCCGTTTCAATCGCGCCCGGGTGCGCCAGGCCGGCCATGCGCAACAGGCCAGTGCGACCCTGGAGCTGTTCCGCGCAGAGCGTCACGCCAGCTATACGGTGACCCTCTGCGGCGAGCGCGAGGAGGACCGCCGTCGCCTGGCGGACGCACGGCAGCAACTGCGCGACCTGCTGGAGCACCTGCCGGCAGATCCCTACCTGCTGTTCAATGCCGAGGATTGGCGCAGCGAGTCTTCTTCCATTGCGCTCCCCCCGGACGCCGAAGAGGTCATCGCTCAGATAACCGCGGGCGCGGACGGTAGCGACCTGGTCGGTATCTACGCCAATGGCCCGCTGTTCCGCGGATTCAGCAATTCCTGCGGGGCCTTCGGCTGGCATGCGGCGAGCAGCTGCAATTTCGACTGGAGCCTGTTCGACGCGTCCGGCCGGGCGGTCAAGTCGATGCTCGCCGGGCCGACCTGGAATGCCGAGGCGTTCCTCCAGCGCATGGACTCGGCTCGCCTGCAATTGCAGCACCTGAGCCGCCCGGCGCGCCAACTGAGTCCCGGGGCGTACCGTACCTATCTCGCGCCGGCGGCGCTGGAAGAACTGCTTGCCTATGTCAGTTACGACGGGTTCTCCGCCCGCGGCATCCATACCAAGAAAAGTGTGCTGCAGCAATTGGCCAGCGGCCAGGCGGCACTGAGTCCGCTGATCGATCTTGATGAGCGTATCAGCGGCTCGCCGAGCCCGGCCTTCACCGACGAGGGCGCGCAACGCGAGAACATCAAACTGATCGAGCGCGGACGCCTGGTGGGGCAGCTCACCGGTTTCCGCAGTGCCCGCGAATACGGCCTGCGCAGCAATGGCAGCACCTCTTCGGAAACCCCGGAAGCCTTGCTCATGGGCGCCGGAACGCTGCCCTCCATCGAGGTCCTCGAGACGCTGGGGAGCGGCCTCTACATCGGTAACCTCTGGTACGTGAATCAGTCCGACGTAGCCGCCGCGCGCCTGACCGGATTGACCCGCTTCGCCACCTTCTGGGTGGAAAACGGGGAAATCCAGGCGCCGGTAGCCAGCATGCGCTTCGATGACAGCCTTTACGATTTTCTCGGCGAACACCTGTTGGCACTGACCAAAGAGCGCGAGCTGATCGTCTCGGCGAGTACCTATGGCGAGCGCCGGACCGCGTCGATGCGGCTGCCTGGCGCACTCACCAATCGCTTCACCCTCACCTTGTAGCGCCGGGCTGATCGATGGCCGCGGCGGCACACCGACGGCCGTCTCATCCCAGGTTGCAAGCCGGTGAACTGAAAAGGATCGAAATGAGCACCCACACCCACATCACTCCCGCCGAAGCCATGCCGACCACCTCGCGAGGGTTCGTCTGGCACTACACGCGGCTGTTTCTCGGCTGGAGCCTGCTGATGATCGGCCTGGAGTTCGGCGCCGCGCTGTGCACCACGCTGATTCCCTATGCCATCGGCAAGATCACCGGCGCGGTGAGCGAAGGCCTGTGGAAGGATGCCGACATTCTTTCCGCCAGCATGCCGGCGCTGCTGTTGATGGCGTCCCTCGCCGCGGGCGAGATGCTGCTTTCACGTAGCATGAGCCTGTGCATGATCTTCGTCCGGCCACGGCAGAAACAACGCATCACTGCCGATCTGTTCGCCTATCTGCAGAAACATTCGCACCGCTATTTCAGCGAACATTTCGCCGGTAGCCTGGCTCAGCGCATCAGCGAGGCGGCCGTCGGTGTCCTGGAAGTCAGCTGGATGCTGATGGTCGAGTTTCTGCCGATCCTGGTCACCCTGGTCGGCGGGCTGATCCTGATGAGCCTCGCCTCGCTTTGGCTGGGCATGAGCCTGTTGGCCTGGACGCTGGTCTACGTCGGTCTCTCCTATGTGCTGGCGCGGCGCGCCCAGGAATTCGCCCGGCTGCATGCCGAGGCGCGTAGCCTTACATCCGGCAAGATCGTCGACGCGGTCACCAATCTCAACAACATCCGCTATTTCGCCCGCGGCGATTATGAGCAGCAATACCTCGATCGCTTCATGAGCAGCGAACGTCAGGCTGCGCGTCGCTCGTTCCTTTTCATGGAGCGAATCCGCTGGCTGCAGGACGGCATGGCGCTGCTGCTGCGCATCGGACTGGTGGTCATCGCGTTGCTGCTATGGCAGCGCGGAACCATCGACGTGGCGGCCTTCGTCATGACCGCGAGCCTCGGGCTATTGATTGTTTCCAACGCCAAGTCCCTGAGCTATCAGTTCCTGCATTTCTTCGAGTCCAGCGGCAATATCGAGAACAGCGTGCGTACGCTGATACGTCCGCACGAACTGCCGGACCGCGCGGACGCGCGCGACGACCTCCGGTTTTCACGGGGCGAAATAGAGTTCCGCGACCTCACCTTCGGCTACCAGGCCGCAAGACCGGTGTTCGCCGGCCTCAACCTGAAGATCGCCGCCGGGCAGCGGGTCGGCGTCGTCGGCTTCTCCGGATCGGGAAAGTCCACTCTGCTCAACCTGCTGCTCAGGCTGTATGACCCGCAAGGCGGCGCCGTTCTCATCGACGGCCGGGATATTCGCGAGCTGACCCAGGCGTCGCTGCACCGGCAGATCGGCCTCATTCCCCAGGAGCCCGGATTATTCCATCGCACCCTGCGGGAGAACATCGGCTACGGTGCGCCGGAGGCTGCCGACGAACATATCGTGCGCGCCGCGAGACGTGCCCACGCGCACGAGTTCATCGAACGCATGGAGCACGGCTACGAGTCGCTGGTCGGTGAGCGCGGGGTAAAGCTCTCCGGCGGCCAGCGCCAACGTATCGCCATCGCCCGGGTCCTGCTGAAGAACGCGCCAATATTAGTCATGGACGAAGCCACTTCCAGCCTGGACTCGGAAACCGAACGACTGATCCAGGAAAGTCTCGACGAGATCATGGGCGAGAAAACCGTACTGGTGGTTGCCCATCGACTGTCCACCGTCGCTCACCTCGATCGGATCCTGGTGTTCGACCAGGGCCGCCTCGTGGAGGACGGGACTCATCAGTCATTGCTGGAGCGCGGTGGCATCTACCACAGTCTATGGACGCATCAGGTCGATGGACACTTCAACGAAGAAGTGCGGGATATCGAAGCCTCCAGCGAGGCGTGATGGGGGGGATAAACACAATCAACGTCATAAAGATGAGGTTGTATATTGTCGACAACTTTTTAATCCTGTCATGAAAGCTAGCTTTGCTAGGTCTCAACTATTGTTAACCGCCGTACAAGTCGGTTTTTTCTTTCCCCGCCGGTAGTTTCCTCGCTCTGACTCCCATCCCGAGAGGCATAACTCGGACGCCCTCGTGTCCGTAGCCTGTTGGGCGTATATGCCCCCATAACCGCCATCGGTCTTTACGCCGCGCGTCGGGCCTGATGTCTGGCTGAAAATGTCTGATTGAGGGCAAAAGCCATAAAATTCGACGATAACGCTATATATCGATGGGCAACATGCACATTCCTGCTTTTTTTTCGCCAATAAATGACCGCTTTTGGCCCTCCCGCACAATAATGGAGCAGGCGCTCGCCGTGCAGTGCAACCGATTCGCAGCAGCGCTCATTAGTGCGTCGCATGGCTATAAGAGAGTTACATAGAAGTGACCAAAACGCGGCTTTCCTGCGCAAATGTGCAAGTCGTCGCCCATGTCAGGATCTGGCACGTGCATTGCAAATTTTCTGTATGGAAATGCTCACGATGTTCAACTTTGGTCAGGCAATGATTTTTTCCAATTCGATACCAAACATCCGTGGTTCCTCTTCGTGACGATCGAGGCGGAAGTTCAGTTCCATAGGCTCGACGCTGTGCCCCGTTTCTTCGGGGAGCGGCTAAGGCTGCCGTTTATTAACCAGCATCCTGACTCGTCAGAGGGCGGTTGCAGGAGCTGAGTGCAACACGGTTATTGGATTGAAGTGGGCGCATCGTGCCGCATAGCCATGGCCTTTTGCATCACCTCACTCATCATTTCGATCGGACATTTGAAATCGAAGCGCTTACGGGGACGCATATTCAGTTGCAAGGCAATGGCATCCAACTGTTCTTGGCTGTGTCCCGACAAGTCCGTGCCCTTGGGCAGGTACTGACGGATAAGACCGTTGATGTTTTCGTTGCTGCCGCGCTGCCAGGGGCTGTGCGGGTCGCAGAAGTAAATTGCCACCCCGGTCTGCTGGGTGATTTCAGCATGTCGCGCCATTTCTCGGCCCTGGTCGTAGGTCATGCTCTTGCGCATCGCCAGCGGCATGCCATTGAGCGCTGCACTGAATCCCTCCATCGCCGAGGTTGCCGTCGCGTCTTTCATCTTCACCAGCATCAGGTAGCCACTGGTGCGCTCCACCAACGTACCTACAGACGAGGCGTTGGCCTTACCCTTGATCAGGTCGCCTTCCCAATGCCCCGGCATCAGCCGGTCCTCGATCTCCGGCGGGCGCACATGAATGCTGACCATCTCGGGGATCTGGCCGCGCCGATCCACGCCGCCAGAGCGCGGTCTGCGCGTCGTCTTGCTTTGGCGCAGGCAGATGATCAGCTCCTTGCGCAACTCACCGACCGGCAAGGCATAGATCGCGTTATAGATCGTCTCGCGACAGACGTAGGCCTCTCTGAGGCTGGGTATGTTCATGCTGCGCAGCTTGCCGGCAATCTGCTCGGGAGACAAACGCTTACGCAGCATGTGGGCCACCAGCTCGAAGCGCTCACTGCCCGGCAACAGCTTTCGCATCGGGCGACAAGCCTGACGGCGGGCCTGCATCTGTCGCTGGGCCGCGCGGGCCGAGTAGCCACCACTGGCATCTCGATTACGGCGCAGCTCCCGGCTGATGGTCGAGGGGGATCGGTTGATCAAGCAGGCAATCCTACGCAGGCTGAAGCCTTGGGCATGACCGATTTGAATGGTGGCGCGCTCTTCAACGCTGANNNNACTCAGTTTTTGCCGCCGCCGAGTTTATTGCCTGTACATAACGCGAGGCTGTATCGATGGGCAATGCGGCACCCCACAAGCTACTGGACGATGTTTCAGAACCTGGCGGCAAGGCGGCCACCCCGGCCTTTTTCCAAGCAAACGCCTCGGCGCCCGCGCTTTCGAAACGGCAACTGATACTGCTCGCCAGCCTCTCCGTGGTGTTCCATGGCGGGCTCTGGTGGCTGATCAACGCCACGCCGGCACCGGTCGAGATCCCGCCGAAGGTTCCGGAAATGGTCATCGAGTTCGCCAGTCCCGCACCCCCCGCACCGCCGACCCCGGAGC
>NZ_JAEILC010000054.1:0-7862 GCF_016307435.1 Pseudomonas sp. S4_EA_1b
ATTCCATTACCACAGAGTTATTTCAGCCTTAAAACCTGTGTAGGGATCTATGGCTATCGGGGCCAAATGCACCGAGTTGCCGGGTGGTGGCTCAGAGGAATTTAACTGTGGGAGCGGGCAAGCCCCCTCCCACCTGTCCTTTCACTTGGCTTTAGAGCGGGGTGAGTACATTCATCACCGTATCCAACGCTACCCGCGTGTCATCCAGCTGCACGAGCGACGCATGCCGCGCGCCCAGGGCATCGCGGTTCTGGATGGCGGTGAGGATGGCTTTATGCCGAGGCAGGCTCAGGCCCTGGATGTCGGGGCGGCGGTTGGTGATGTTGATCGATTCGCGCAACGGCAGCGACAGCATGTTGCACATATATGCCAGCAGGTCGTTGCGGGTGGCGTCGGCGATGGCGCGGTGGAAGTCCAGGTCGGCCTGTAGCAGCTGTTCGTGGGTCTGCGCGGTTTCCATGCCGTGGTAGGCCTTTTCGATGATGGCGATGTCATCGTCGGTGGCGGTGGTCGCGGCCATGGCGGCGATTTCCGGTTCGAGGATGCGCCGCACACCGGCCAGGGTGTTGAAAAACTCGCTATGGGGCGTGGACTGCATCAACCAGGACAGCACGTCCGGGTCGAGCAGGTGCCATTTGAGCCGTGGCCGCACCACCGCACCCACCCGTGGCTTGGAGTACACCAGGCCCTTGGCACTGAGCACGCGGGTCGCCTCGCGCAACACCGAACGGCTGACCTTGTACTCCTCGCAGAGCGTGGCCTCCATGGGCAGGCGTTCTTCTGGCTTGAAGCGACCGGAAACGATGTGCATGCCCAAGTCCTGGACGATCTGGGCATGCATGCTCTTGCGCGGCTTGGACGGCTGGTGATCCATAACGGGCGGGATGCTCTGGCTTAAATTCGCGGCATCATAGCATCCCAATTAGTGGGAATGCCGTGGGACTTCCGCTCCACGGCAACCCACCAGAAAGTCAAAGTCGCAGCCTTGGTCCGCTTGCAGCACATGGTTGATGTATAGCTGGCGATAGCCGCCGACGATCAGGTCCTGTGGCGGCTTGAGGTCGGCCATGCGCGCCGCCAGCTCGGCGTCGGAAATGTCCAGGTGCAAGCGGCCGTTGGCGCAGTCCAGCTCGATCCAGTCACCTTCCTGCACCGTGGCCAAGGGCCCGCCGGCGGCAGCTTCCGGTGCCACATGCAGCACCACGGTGCCGTAGGCCGTGCCGCTCATGCGCGCATCGGAAATGCGCACCATATCGGTCACGCCCTGGGCCAGCAGCTTGGCCGGCAGGCCCATATTGCCGACTTCGGCCATGCCCGGATAACCCTTGGGCCCGCAGTTTTTCATGACCAGGATCGAGTTGGCGTCCACCTCCAGCTCCGGGTCGTTGATGCGCGCCTTGTACATGTCGAAGTTCTCGAACACCACCGCACGGCCGCGATGCTGCATCAATTCCGGGCTGGCCGCCGACGGCTTGAGAACTGCACCGAGCGGCGCCAGGTTGCCGCGCAGCACGCAGATGCCGCCGTCGGCGCGGATCGGGTTATCCAGAGTGCGGATCACTTCGTCCTGGCCGTAGATCGGCGAATCCTGGGTGTTTTCGCCCAGGGTCTTGCCGTTGACGGTCAGCGCGTTCGGGTGTGGGATCAGGTTGGCTTCGCCCAGGCGACGCAGCACCGCAGGCAGGCCGCCGGCGTAGTAGAACTCTTCCATCAGGAAACGCCCGGAGGGCTGCAAGTCCACGATAGTCGGCATACCGCGACCGATGCGGGTCCAGTCGTCCAGTTCAAGGTCCACGCCGATACGCCCGGCAATGGCTTTAAGGTGGATCACCGCGTTGGTCGAACCGCCGATGGCCGCGTTGACCCGAATCGCGTTTTCAAAGGCTTCTTTGGTGAGGATCTTCGACAGGCGCAGGTCTTCACGCACCATCTCCACCGCACGCATGCCCGACATATGCGCCAGCACATAACGGCGCGCATCCACTGCGGGAATCGCGGCGTTGTGCGGCAGGGAAGTGCCGAGGGCTTCCGCCATGCAGGCCATGGTCGAGGCGGTGCCCATGGTGTTGCAGGTGCCCGCCGAACGGGACATACCGCCCTCGGCCGCGAGGAAATCATCCAGGGTGATGGTGCCGGCCTTGACCTGCTCACTCAGTTGCCACACCACCGTGCCCGAACCAATGTCCTGGCCCTTGTGCTTACCGTTGAGCATCGGCCCGCCCGTCACCACGATCGCCGGTACGTCGCAACTGGCGGCGCCCATCAGCAGGGCCGGGGTGGTCTTGTCGCAGCCGGTCAGCAGCACCACGCCGTCGATGGGGTTGCCGCGAATGGCTTCTTCTACATCCATGCTCGCCAGGTTGCGGGTGAGCATGGCGGTAGGGCGCAGGTTCGACTCGCCGTTGGAAAACACCGGGAATTCCACCGGGAAGCCACCGGCCTCGATCACCCCACGTTTGACGTGCTCGGCGATCTGACGGAAGTGCGCGTTGCACGGAGTCAGCTCCGACCAGGTGTTGCAAATACCGATGATCGGCTTGCCATGGAACTGGTGGTCGGCGATGCCCTGGTTCTTCATCCAGCTGCGGTACATGAAGCCGTTCTTATCGGCAGTACCGAACCACTGGGCGGAGCGTAGGCCGGGCTTTTTATCAGACATGATCGATTTCTCTTATTGTATGACTATATGTTCTCTCTGCGGCTAAACATAAGCGCAAAATCTTCCATTTGGAAGTGTTGTTTCGTAAATAGTACTACTATATAGTCGATCTCAACTGAGGTGTGGCCCTGGCGAGTTATCGCGAGAGGCGTCGCCCGAGCTTCTATAAAAACAACAATCGGAGATCGACCCCCATGAGCCAGGAACTGCGGCTTATTCGGCGCATCACGCTGAAACTGATTCCCTTCCTGATCCTGCTGTACCTGATCGCCTACGTGGACCGTTCCGCCGTGGGTTTCGCCAAGCTGCACATGGGCGCCGATGTCGGCATCGGTGACGCCGCCTATGGCCTGGGCGCGGGCCTGTTCTTTATCGGCTACTTCCTGTTCGAGATTCCCAGCAACCTGATGCTCGACCGCTTCGGCGCCCGGCGCTGGTTCGCGCGGATCATGATCACCTGGGGCACCATCACCATCGGCATGGCCTTTGTGCAGGGGCCGCACAGCTTCTATGTGATGCGTTTTCTGCTCGGCGCGGCGGAAGCCGGGTTCTTTCCCGGCGTGCTGTACTACATCACCCAATGGTTCCCGGTGCGCCATCGCGGCAAAATCCTCGGCCTGTTTATCCTTTCCCAACCCATTGCCATGATGATCACCGGCCCGGTGTCCGGCGGCCTGCTGGGCATGGACGGCATCCTCGGTCTGCATGGCTGGCAGTGGCTGTTCATCGTGATCGGCACCCCGGCGATCCTGCTGACCTGGCCGGTGCTGCGCTGGCTGCCGGACGGCCCCAAACAGGTCAAATGGATGAGCGAGGACGAGAAAGCCTGGCTCACCGGCGAGCTGGCCAAAGATCTGCAGGCCTACGGCCAGACCCGTCACGGCAACCCGCTGCATGCCCTCAAGGACAAGCGCGTGCTGTTGCTGGCGCTGTTCTACCTGCCGGTGACCCTGAGCATCTATGGCCTGGGCCTGTGGCTGCCGACCCTGATCAAACAGTTCGGCGGCACGGACCTGGTTACCGGCTTTATCTCGGCCGTGCCGTATATCTTCGGCATCATCGGCCTGCTGATCGTCCCGCGCAGTTCCGACCGTTTGAATGATCGCTACGGCCACCTTGCCGTGCTGTATGTACTGGGTGCCACCGGCCTGTTCTTCAGCGCCTGGCTCGGCGCGCCGGTGCTGCAGATGGCGGCGTTGTGCCTGGCGGCGTTCGCGATGTTTTCCTGCACCGCAGTGTTCTGGACCTTGCCGGGGCGTTTCTTCGCCGGCGCCAGTGCAGCGGCGGGCATTGCCCTGATCAACTCGGTGGGCAACCTGGGCGGTTATATCGGTCCGTTCGTGATCGGCGCGCTCAAGGAGTACACCGGCAACCTGGCCTCGGGCCTGTATTTCCTGTCCGGCGTGATGCTGTTCGGCCTGGTGTTGACCGGCGTGGTCTACCGCGTGCTGGAGCGCAAACATGTGCTACCGGCCGACCAGTTCGCCGCCAGCGCCCGTGGTGCCACCCGTACTTAATTCAAGGAGAAAGCTGATGCGTTTAGTGCAGTTCGAACTCAATAACGGCGAGCGCCGGGTCGGCGTTGTCGATGGCACCCGGTTACGCGAAGTGCAGGGCGCCGGCAGCGTGCGCGAACTGGCGCTGGCCGCCATCGAAGCCGGGGCTTCATTGCAGCAGCAGGTCGACAGCCTGGGCTTGGGCGACAGCCATGACTACGCCGCGTTGCTCGCCGAACAGAAGATCCTGCCGCCGCTGGACCATCCGGACCCGGCCCATATGCTGATCAGCGGCACCGGCCTGACCCACCTGGGCAGCGCCGCCGCTCGCGACAAAATGCACCAACAGGCCGGCGACGAAGCCACGTTGACCGACACCATGCGCATCTTCAAATGGGGCGTGGAGGGCGGCAAGCCCGCCGTCGGTCAGGCGGGGGTGCAACCGGAATGGTTCTACAAAGGCGACGGCAGCATCGTGGTGCGCCCTGGCCAGGCGTTCCCGGTGCCACCCTTTGCCGAAGACGCCGGCGAAGAGCCGGAGATCGGCGGCCTGTACGTCATCGGCCACGACCGCAAGCCGTATCGTCTGGGTTTTGCGGTGGGCAACGAGTTCTCCGACCATGTCATGGAGCGCAAGAATTACCTGTACCTGGCCCACTCCAAACTGCGCAGTTGCAGCTATGGCCCCGAGCTGCGCGTGGGCGAATTGCCCCAGCACCTGGCCGGCACCAGCCGCCTGCTGCGCGACGGCCAGGTGATCTGGGAAAACGAATTCCTCAGCGGCGAGGCCAACATGTGCCACAGCCTGGAAAACCTTGAGTACCACCACTTCAAGTACAGTCAGTTCCTCACGCCGGGCGATGTGCATATTCATTTCTTCGGCACCGCCACGCTGTCATTCGCCGACGGTATACGTACCCAACCGGGGGATGTGTTCGAGATCAGCCAGGCCGAGTTCGGCGCGCCGCTGATCAACAGTGTCGGCCAGGCCGATGCGGTATTCGAACCCGGCAACGTCGTCACCCTTTAAGGAGAGCACCATGACCCAGTTTATCGGCCACAACTACATCGGCGGCCAGCGCAGCGCCCAGGGCAGCACCAAGCTGCACAGCGTCGACGCGGCCACCGGCGAAACCTTGCCTCAGGTTTTCTTCCAGGCCACCTCGCAAGAGGTCGACGCCGCCGCCCAGGCCGCCGCCGCCGCGTACCCGGCGTACCGCGCCTTGAGCGCCGCGCGCCGTGCGCAGTTCCTCGACGCGATTGCCGACGAACTGGATGCCCTGAGTGATCATTTCGTCGAGTTGGTGTGCCGCGAAACCGCGCTGCCGGCCGCCCGCATCAAAGGCGAACGCGGTCGCACCAGCGGCCAGATGCGCCTGTTCGCCACCGTGCTGCGGCGCGGTGACTTCTACGGCGCGCGCATCGACAAAGCCCTGCCGGACCGCCAACCACTGCCGCGTCCGGACCTGCGTCAATACCGCATCGGCCTCGGCCCGGTGGCGGTGTTCGGTGCAAGCAACTTCCCGCTGGCGTTCTCCACAGCCGGCGGCGACACCGCAGCCGCGCTGGCGGCCGGGTGCCCAGTGGTGTTCAAGGCCCACAGCGGGCATATGGCGACGGCCGAATGCGTGGCCGATGCGATCATCCGCGCGGCCGAGGCCACCGAGATGCCCGCCGGCGTGTTCAATATGATCTTCGGCGGCGGCGTCGGTGAAGCGTTGGTCAAGCACCCGGCGATCCAGGCGGTGGGCTTTACCGGCTCGCTCAAAGGCGGTCGCGCCCTGTGCGACATGGCGGCGGCGCGCCCGCAACCGATCCCAGTGTTTGCCGAGATGTCGAGCATCAACCCGGTGATCGTGCTGCCCCAGGCCCTACAGGCACGGGCAGACACCGTGGCCCGCGACCTGACCGCCTCGGTGGTGCAAGGCTGCGGCCAGTTCTGCACCAACCCAGGCCTGGTGATCGGGATCGCCTCGCCCGAATTCAGCGCATTCACCCAGCAAGTGGCGCAGTTGATCGGCGAGCAACCGGCGCAAACCATGCTCAACGCCGGCACTTTGAGCAGCTATGGCAAGGGCCTGGAAAAACTCCTCGCGCACCCTGGTATCCAGCACCTGGCGGGCAATGCCCAATCCGGCAATCAGGCCCAGCCGCAGCTGTTCAAGGCTGACGCCAGTTTATTGATCAACGGCGATGAGGCACTGCAGGAAGAAGTCTTCGGCCCCACCACGGTGTTTGTTGAAGTCGCCGATCAGGCCCAGCTCAGGGCCGCATTGCAAGGCCTGCATGGGCAACTGACGGCGACGCTTATCGGCGAGCCGGGCGACTTGCAGCAGTTCGCCGAACTTACGCCACTGCTGGAGCAGAAGGTCGGGCGCATTCTGCTCAACGGCTACCCGACCGGGGTGGAGGTCTGCGATTCGATGGTGCATGGCGGTCCGTACCCAGCGACCTCCGATGCCCGTGGCACTTCGGTCGGCACCCTGGCCATCGACCGCTTCCTGCGTCCGGTGTGTTTCCAGAACTACCCTGACAGCCTGCTGCCCGATGCGCTGAAAAATGCCAATCCGCTGCGTATCCAGCGCTTGGTGGACGGCACGCCGTCGCGCGATCCGCTGTAAACACCCAACCCGCGTCCAGGAGGCTATATGTCGTTGAGCGCAGTGACCGCACACCGTGCGCAGTTGGGGGAGGGCCCGTTCTGGGACGGTCCGACCCAGGCGTTGTATTGGGTGGATATCGCCGGCAAACAGGCGCTGCGCCTGATGGATGGGCAACTGCGCGTGTGGCGGATGCCCGAGCATGTCTCGGCGTTCATCCCCTGCGAACGCGGCGATGCGCTGGTGACCTTGAGCAGTGGCGTCTACCGCCTGGACCTGGCCACCGAGGCCCTGACCCTGCTGTGCCAGGCCGATCCACACCCCGGCAACCGTGGCAATGAAGCGCGTTGCGATGCCCAGGGGCGGCTGTGGTTGGGCACCATGCAGAACAACATCGGCGAGCAGGGTGAAGACCTGCCGATCACGCGGCGCTCCGGCGGCCTGTTCCGCGTGGACGCCGACGCCACGGTCACGCCATTACTGCAAGGGTTGGGTATCCCCAATACCTTGCTGTGGAGCGACGACGGCAGCCAGGTGCACTTCGGTGACAGCCTGGACGGCGCGCTTTACCGGCACTGCATTTCGGCCAACGGCCATCTGGAGTCGCCCACGCTGTGGTTTGGTCCGCATCCGCGTGGCGGGCCGGACGGCTCGGCGATGGACGCCAACGGTTATATCTGGAACGCCCGCTGGGACGGCGGTTGCTTGCTGCGGCTGACGCCCACGGGCGAGGTGGATCGAGTCATCGAGCTGCCGGTCAGCCGCCCCACCAGTTGCGTGTTTGGTGGGCCCGAACTCACCACCCTGTTTATTACCAGTGCGGCCAGTCCTCTGGATCACCCCTTGGACGGTGCCGTGCTGGCTATCGATGTCGATGTACCTGGCAAACCTTGCCATCGCTTTGCCGGTTAACCCCAAGCGCTAACAACAATAACAAGGAGTCACCCGTATGAATCGTCGTCGTGGTATCCGTTCCCTGTGCTGCGCCGCTGTGGCGGTATCGGCCATGAGCTTGAGTGGGCTGGTGCTGGCCGCTGATACAGTCAAAATCGGCTTCCTGGTCAAACAAGCCGAAGAACCTTGGTTTCAGACCGAGTGGGCCTTCGC
>NZ_JAEILC010000055.1:0-78387 GCF_016307435.1 Pseudomonas sp. S4_EA_1b
ATTATAAAATTCTTAGTACTCCTACAAATTACCCACCGCAATCTGTGCAAATAAATTGATCAGTACAATTTTTGGCGCAATTGCTCATAGATTTAAACGCGGATAAACATGTGGTGTTGCTAAAGTAGCCAGGCAAAAAAAAGCCCCTTGAGTAAGGGGCTTTTTTCAAGCGTATCCGCGACTCAGAACAACGAACGGCCTTTATTGGCAGCAATGCGCATACGCAGTGCATTCAACTTGATAAAGCCTGCGGCGTCTGCCTGGTTGTAGGCACCGCCATCTTCTTCGAAGGTGGCGATGTTGGCATCGAACAGCGACTCATCCGACTTGCGACCGGTGACGATCACGTTGCCTTTGTACAGCTTCAAGCGCACCACACCGTTCACGTGAGCCTGGGAAGCATCGATCATCTGTTGCAGCATCAGACGCTCCGGGCTCCACCAGTAGCCGGTGTAGATCAGGCTGGCGTACTTGGGCATCAGCTCGTCTTTGAGGTGAGCCACTTCACGGTCCAGGGTGATGGACTCGATAGCGCGGTGCGCGCGCAGCATGATGGTGCCGCCCGGGGTTTCGTAGCAGCCGCGGGACTTCATGCCCACGTAGCGGTTCTCGACGATATCGAGACGGCCGATACCGTGCTCGCCGCCGATACGGTTCAAGGTGGCCAGTACGGTGGCCGGGGTCATCTCGACGCCGTCCAGCGCCACGATATCGCCGTTACGGTAGGTCAGTTCCAGATACTGCGGGGTATCCGGCGCCTTTTCAGGGGAGACGGTCCAACGCCACATGTCTTCCTCGTGCTCGGTCCAGGTGTCTTCCAACACGCCGCCTTCATAGGAGATGTGCAGCAAGTTGGCATCCATGGAATACGGGGATTTCTTCTTGCCGTGACGCTCAATCGGGATTGCGTGCTTTTCGGCGTAATCCATCAGCTTTTCACGGGACAGCAGGTCCCATTCGCGCCAAGGTGCAATCACCTTGACACCAGGCTTGAGCGCATAGGCACCCAGCTCGAAACGGACCTGGTCGTTGCCCTTGCCGGTCGCGCCATGGGAAATGGCGTCGGCGCCGGTTTCGTTAGCGATTTCGATCAGGCGCTTGGCGATCAGAGGACGTGCGATGGAGGTACCCAGGAGGTACTCGCCTTCATAGACGGTGTTGGCGCGAAACATCGGGAAAACGAAATCGCGGACGAACTCTTCGCGCAGGTCGTCAATGTAGATCTCTTTCACGCCCATGGCTTGCGCCTTGGCACGTGCAGGTTCGACCTCTTCACCCTGACCCAGGTCAGCGGTGAAGGTCACCACTTCACAGTTATAAGTATCCTGCAGCCACTTGAGGATCACCGAAGTGTCCAGGCCGCCGGAATACGCGAGAACGACCTTGTTTACGTCGGCCATGCCATCACTCCACGGGGTTGTACGGAAAGGCGTCGATTCTACCGATCAAAACCGTGAAATTACAGGGGCGCGACAGCAAATGAAGATAAAGCGACAGATTATGTCGAACGGGCGACCAATGGTCGCACCTTAGGAGGTGTGCGCCGGATTGCTGGGTGTCGCGGCCTGGGGCGCCGGTTTCTCGGGGGCCGCCACTCTTTCCAACTGGATATTCACGCGACGGTTACGGGCGCGATTGGCGGCATTGGTGTTGGGCGCCAGAGGGTAGCTTTCACCGTAGAACCGCAGGGTGATCTGGGATTCCGGGATGCCATTGGCCTTGAAGTAATCCATGACCGCCAAGGCGCGCCGACGCGAGATATCGCGATTACTCAGGCGATTGCCGCTGTTGTCCGAGTGGCCGTTCAACTCGATATGGTTGACGGTAGGATCGGCCTTCATGAATGCGAGAATCACCGACAGCTTTTGCTTAGCCGCTGCATCCAGTTCGATACCGCCGCCGGGGAAGCCCACCACGGTCTGCTTGACCTGATCGTAGTTCATTGGCAGCAATTTAGTCGTACACAACTGATAGTCGCTGTAGGCCTTATTGAATTTCACTGGCAGTAAACGGATCTCCGAATACCCACCCTCACGCCCGTAATGCCGCACAGTAGGCGAACGCCCTTCGAGCAAGCCGATGAACAGACGCCCGGCCTGGGCCTGTGAACTATTGAACAGGACGTCGCCGCTCCCGGCGCGCACCGCTCCCAGATTTATGTCACCGCGACCCGGCTGCCACGGAGCGGCAGCCGCCAACAAGGTGGCCGATCCAGCGCCCAGCGATCCGTTGTAGGCTTTCAGGCGGAATGTCGCCTGCTCGCCGGCTCGACGCACGAACTCACCTGAGCCGAAATCAGTAATCGGCTGGGTCAGACGGCACTCGAACTGGTCGCCTTCCACCTTCCACTCAATATTTTCCAGTCGTGTCTGGAACGTGAGTGCCATTGTAGGCAGACTGGCGAACACACTGAGCAGGGCTAGATAATGCTGGCGCACGGGAGGCTCCACTGGTTTCTACAACACTTCAAAGCGTCATACATCGTTAAGGCATACCCAGTGCTATCGGTCGTATCCCGCAAAACTTGATAGCGAGTGCCTGCATGAGTCTTTTCCGGTAGCATTCCCACCAGATTGACCCGCCTGGAATCCCCAATGTCCGACCGCCTGACCCTGCTGCGTCCCGACGACTGGCACATTCATCTTCGCGATGGTGCTGCGTTGCCCCACACCGTGGCCGATGTTGCGCGCACGTTTGGCCGCGCCATCATCATGCCTAACCTGGTACCTCCGGTGCGTAATGCCGCCGAAGCCGACGCCTATCGCCAGCGTATCCTCGCGGTACGGCCGGCCGGCAGCCGCTTCGAACCGCTGATGGTGCTTTACCTGACCGACCGCACCCAGCCGGAAGAAATTCGCCAGGCCAAGGCCAGCGGTTTCGTGCACGCCGCCAAGCTGTACCCCGCCGGCGCCACCACCAACTCCGACTCCGGTGTGACCAGCATCGACAAGATCCTGCCGGCCATCGAAGCCATGGCGGAAGTCGGCATGCCGCTGCTGATCCACGGTGAGGTGACCCGTGGCGACGTCGATGTGTTCGATCGCGAGAAGATCTTCATCGACGAGCACATGCGCCGCGTGGTGGAGTTGTTTCCGACGCTCAAGGTGGTGTTCGAACACATCACTACGGCCGATGCCGTGCAGTTCGTCACCGAGGCCCCGGCCAACGTCGGCGCGACCATCACTGCGCATCATCTGCTGTACAACCGCAACCACATGCTGGTGGGTGGGATTCGCCCGCACTTCTATTGCCTGCCGATCCTCAAGCGCAATACTCACCAAGTGGCGCTTTTGGATGCCGCCACCAGCGGCAATCCGAAGTTTTTCCTCGGCACTGACTCGGCCCCCCATGCCCAGCACGCCAAGGAAGCGGCGTGCGGCTGTGCCGGTTGCTACACCGCGTACGCCGCTATCGAGTTGTATGCCGAAGCATTTGAACAGCGTAACGCGCTGGACAAGCTCGAAGGCTTCGCCAGCCTCAATGGCCCGCGCTTCTACGGCCTGCCGGCCAACACCGATCGCATCACCCTGGTTCGCGACGATTGGACCGCCCCTGCCAGCCTGCCGTTCGGCGAGCTGACTGTCATCCCGCTGCGCGCCGGTGAAACACTGCGCTGGCGCCTGCTGGAGGAAAGCAAGTGAGTGAAGACCATTACGATGACGAACACGAGCACAGTGGTGGCGGTTCCCGCCACCCGATGGCCGAGCGTTTTCGCGGCTATCTGCCGGTTGTCATCGACGTAGAAACTGGTGGGTTCAATTGCGCCACCGACGCGTTGCTGGAAATCGCCGCCACCACCATTGGCATGGATGAGCAGGGTTTTGTGTTCCCGGAGCATACCCACTTCTTCCGCGTCGAACCGTTCGAAGGCGCCAATATCGAAGCCGCCGCATTGGAATTCACCGGGATCAAGCTTGATCACCCGCTGCGCATGGCCGTGAGCGAAGAAGCGGCGCTGACCGATATCTTCCGTGGCGTGCGCAAGGCGTTGAAGGCCAACGGCTGCAAACGCGCGATCCTGGTTGGCCACAACAGCAGCTTCGACCTGGGCTTCCTGAACGCCGCCGTGGCGCGTCTGGACATGAAGCGCAACCCGTTTCACCCGTTCTCCAGCTTCGACACTGCCACCCTCGCCGGCCTGGCCTACGGCCAGACGGTGTTGGCCAAAGCCTGCCAGGCCGCCGGCATCGACTTTGACGGTCGTGAAGCCCACTCGGCGCGTTATGACACCGAAAAGACCGCCGAGCTGTTTTGCGGCATCGTCAATCGTTGGAAGCAGATGGGCGGTTGGGAAGACTTCAACGACTGAGACGGAATCCCACGCATAAAAAAACCGGCCTTCTCAGGCCGGTTTTTTTTACCGTAAACGTGGCTTACAGCTTGCCAGCGTTCTCGGTCAGGTAAGCGGCAACGCCTTCTGGCGAGGCGTTCATGCCTTTGTCGCCTTTTTTCCAGTTGGCAGGGCACACTTCGCCGTGCTCTTCGTGGAATTGCAGCGCGTCGACCAGGCGGATCAGCTCTTCCATGTTACGACCCAGTGGCAGGTCGTTGATGATTTGCGAGCGAACAACGCCCTTGTCATCGATCAGGAAAGCGCCACGGAAAGCCACGCCGCCTTCGGATTCAACGTCGTAAGCCTTGGCGATCTCGTGCTTCATGTCGGCAGCCATGGTGTATTTGACTTTGCCGATGCCACCATCGTTGATGGCGGTGTTGCGCCAGGCGTTGTGGGTGAAATGGGAGTCGATGGACACCGCAACCACTTCAACATTACGCGCCTTGAAATCGTCCATGCGGTGGTCCAGAGCGATCAGCTCCGAAGGGCAGACGAAGGTGAAGTCCAGCGGGTAGAAGAACACCAGGCCGTATTTGCCTTTGATGGCTTCAGACAGTTTGAAGCTGTCGACGATTTCGCCATTGCCGAGAACGGCAGGTACGTCGAAATCCGGGGCTTGTTTACCGACGAGTACGCTCATGGGGTATCTCCTGATGTGGGATGAAGATTGAAGTAAAAGGACCGATCCAGAGTCTGCCGTGTTCAAGCGACAAGCCTGTGACGCAGTCACGCTTCGTGAAGACCGACCATCATACACGGAAAAAACCGTTCGTCAGCGCGAGGGCGCCGGCGCGAAAAGTCCATGAATCTACTTTGACAATCATTCTCGTTAACATTAAGATCCATCGCACTTAAGCCCTAAACCCGCGACGGTTCTCCCTTATGTATGTGTGCCTCTGTACTGGCGTCACCGACGGACAAATCCGCGAAGCAATCTACGAAGGTTGCTGCAGCTACAAGGAAGTGCGTGAAACCACCGGCGTTGCCAGCCAGTGCGGTAAATGCGCTTGTCTTGCCAAGCAAGTGGTACGGGAAACCCTGACGCAGCTGCAGACCGCGCAGGCTTCGCTCCCCTATTCAGCAGAATTTACTCACGCCTGATCGGGCATGTTTTAAAGAACCGAACTTAGTGTTCGGTTTTTTTATGCCCGTAATTCAACTAGTTAGCGTCAAGACGCGGAACACAAACATTCTTATTCCGATTAATTTTCATTTATTATTCAATAACTTAGGTTTGACACTACAGAGTTCGCCGCTCAAACTCCGCCCTATACACAGCTATTACAGGGCAGGACCCCAGTCATGAAAGGCGACATCTCAGTCATCCAGCAACTCAACAAAATCCTTGCCAATGAACTGGTCGCGATCAATCAGTACTTCCTGCATGCGCGCATGTACGACGATTGGGGCCTGGAAAAGCTCGGCAAACGTGAATACAAAGAATCTATCAAGGCCATGAAGGACGCGGATGCGCTGATCAAACGCATCCTGTTCCTGGAAGGTCTGCCAAACGTGCAGGATCTGGGCAAGCTGAACATCGGCGAGCACACCCAGGAAATGCTTGGCAGCGACCTGGGCTTTGAACGCAAGAGCCACAGCGACCTGAAGGCCGCCATCGCTCATTGCGAAACAAGCGCCGACTTCGGCAGCCGTGAACTGCTGGAAGATATCCTCGAAGATCAGGAAGAACATATCGACTGGCTGGAAACTCAACTGGGCCTGATCGACAAAGTCAGCCTTGAGAATTACCTGCAGTCGCAGATGGGCGAATAAACCCAACGCACACAGGCACAAAAAAGCCCCGCTCTCTCACGAGAAGCGGGGCTTTTTGTTACACGGCGATCAAGCGTCAGTTTTGGCTGCCGCGTTTGCCGCTGCTTCTTTGATCAGCGCTTGCAATGAGCCGTCGGCCGCCATCTCAACGATGATGTCGCTACCGCCGACCAACTCACCGGCCACCCACAGTTGTGGGAAGGTTGGCCAGTTGGCGTACTTGGGCAGGTTGGCACGAATTTCTGGGTTTTGCAGGATATCGACGTAAGCGAACTTCTCGCCGCACGCCATGATGGCCTGGGACGCCTTCGCGGAGAAACCGCATTGAGGAGCGTTCGGAGCACCCTTCATGTAAAGCAGAATAGTGTTGTTGGCAATCTGCTCTTTGATCGTTTCGATGATATCCATGGAACACCTCTGCAGGAACTTTGCGACTCACAGGTCGGCACGGTGGCGCATTGTAACGCAAAATTCCCGCAGGATGCTCGGGCTCCTTACGCCGCGGCGACTTGCACGGGCACGCCATTCAAGGCCGCATTGCCGGATAACTCATCCAACTGCCGCTCGTCGGTCAGGTCATTGGCGCTGGCGCCTGGCTGTTCGCTGGCAATGCTCATCCGCACACCGGGGCGACCATGCCCCCAGCCATGGGGCAGGCTGACCACGCCGGGCATCATGTCCTGACTGGCGACCACCTCCACCTCGATCATGCCGATACGTGAGCTGACCCGTACCCGCTGGCCATCGCTTAGCTGGCGCTGAGCCAGATCGTCGGGGTGCATGTGCAACTGATGGCGCGGCTTGCCTTTCACCAAGCGGTGATAGTTGTGCATCCAGGAATTATTACTGCGCACATGCCGACGGCCGATCAACAACAGCTCATCGGCCATAGGTACTGGCTGAGCCGCGAAGCGCGCCAGGTCGGCGAGGATCACCGCTGGAGCCGCCTGCACCTTGCCGTCCGCGGTCTTCAAGCGCTCGGCAAGATTGGGCCGCAGCGGGCCCAGGTCCACGCCATGGGGATGATCGGCCAGTATCGCCAGCGACAACTTGTGGCTAGACGCATCGCCGTAAGCCCCGGCACGCAACCCGTAGTCGATCATCTGCGCCGGCGGCATGGTCGGCTTTAGGGCCGCGCCGGTCTTCGCCGCGAATGCCTGAGCCAAGCCCACGAAGATTTCCCAGTCATGCAACGCACCTTCGGGTTTGGGCAAGATCGCGCGATTGAACCGAGTGACATTGCGCACCGCGAACATATTGAAGGTGGTGTCGTAGTGATCGTTCTCCAGCGCCGATGTGGACGGCAGGATCAGGTCGGCGTAACGCGTGGTCTCGTTGATATACAGATCGACGCTGACCATGAACTCCAGACCATCCAGCGCCTGCTCCAATTGGCGACCGTTCGGCGTAGACAGCACCGGGTTACCAGCCACCGTCACCAGGGCGCGAATCTGGCCATCCCCTTCGGTCAGCATCTCCTCGGCCAGCGCCGATACCGGCAACTCGCCACCGTATTCCGGGCGCCCGGACACCCGGCTCTGCCAGCGGTTGAAATGGCCGCCTCCGGTCGATGCCACCAAATCCACCGCCGGCGACGTGCACAAGGCGCCGCCCACCCTGTCCAGGTTGCCCGTCACCAGGTTGATCAACTGCACCAGCCAATGGCACAAGGTACCGAACGCTTGGGTCGATACGCCCATGCGCCCGTAACAGACAGCCTTGTCCGCTGCGGCGAAATCCCGTGCCAACTGGCGAATCTGCGCGACCGGCACGGCACACTGGCGGCTCATCGCCTCGGCGGTGAAGCCGCTGACCGCACGGCGAACCTCGTCCAGCCCCTCAACCGGCAAATGGCTGACGCGATTCAGGTTCTCGGTGAACAAAGTGTTGAGCACACCAAACAACAGGGCTGCATCGCCCCCAGGCCGTACGAACAGGTGCTGATCGGCAATTGCTGCGGTTTCGCTGCGCCGGGGGTCGACGACCACCACTTTGCCGCCACGGGCCTGGATCGCCTTGAGGCGCTTTTCCACATCCGGCACTGTCATGATGCTGCCGTTGGACGCCAGTGGATTGCCGCCCAGGATCAGCATGAAGTCGGTGTGATCGATATCCGGAATCGGCAGCAGCAGGCCATGGCCGTACATCAGGTGACTGGTGAGGTGATGGGGCAATTGGTCCACGGACGTCGCGGAAAACCGGTTGCGCGTTTTGAGCTGGCCCAGGAAGTAGTTGCTATGGGTCATCAGCCCATAGTTATGCACGCTGGGATTGCCCTGATACACCGCCACCGCATTCTGCCCGTGCCGTGTCTGAATATCCGCGAGCCGCTCGGCCACCAGGGCGAATGCTTCCTCCCATGGGATCGGCTGCCATTCGCTGCCCACCCGCAGCATGGGTTGATGCAGGCGGTCGGGGTCGTTTTGAATATCCTGCAGCGCCACAGCTTTGGGACAGATATGGCCACGACTGAAAGTATCCTGCGGGTCGCCCTTGATCGAGGTGATCGCCAGGCGCCCGTCGTCGTTACGGGTGGTTTCCAGGGTCAGACCACAGATGGCTTCACATAGATGGCAGGCACGGTGGTGGAGAGTCTTGGTCATGGCCAGTCTCTTTATAGGGGCTTTGGGCTGACTATGGGCCGCGACCTCAATGGGCGCCAGCATCGTTCGCCCTGTGAATCGCCGGGCATCAGGCCGGGCCATGGCGAAGCATGAGCAAATGTTACAGAACCCCGCCCATACCGGCTGAAACCGACGCAGCCTGGCCCGAGCCCGCCTCCGCGCATTGCAAAAGGTTGCGAGGCCAGTGTACAAATGGGCCGCTGCTGTCAGGAAATTGTCTTCAAACGCGTCTCGGCGCCCTGCTTGAAAACCCCTAAAAACGTAGCCCTATTGGTAAGACGCGACATTTAATGTCAATATCGCGCCTTCCCCTATTTCGTCGCCCCCGTGCGGCTTTCGCCGCAGGTCTCGCCCGTTGTCACAATAAACAAGGCTTTGAGTATCTGCGGTCTGTTGCAAAAGGTAGTTAATGATGAGCGCAAGGCACTTTCTCTCCCTGATGGATTGCACGCCCGAAGAGCTGGTCAGCGTGCTCCGTCGAGGCATTGAGCTTAAAGACCTGCGTAACCGCGGTGTACTGTTCGAGCCTTTGAAAAACCGCGTACTCGGGATGATTTTCGAGAAATCATCCACGCGTACCCGCCTGTCCTTCGAAGCCGGCATGATTCAGCTGGGCGGCCAGGCCATCTTCCTGTCGCCGCGGGACACCCAACTGGGCCGTGGCGAGCCGATCAGCGATTGCGCCATCGTCATGTCGCGCATGCTCGACGCGGTGATGATCCGAACCTTCGCCCACAGCACCCTGACCGAATTCGCCGCCAACTCGCGCGTGCCGGTGATCAACGGCCTGTCCGATGACCTGCACCCCTGCCAGTTGTTGGCCGATATGCAAACCTTCCTTGAGCACCGCGGCTCGATCCAGGGCAAGACCGTGGCCTGGATCGGCGACGGCAACAATATGTGCAACAGCTATATAGAAGCGGCGATTCAATTCGACTTCCACCTGCGCATCGCCTGCCCGGAAGGCTACGAGCCTAACCCTGAGTTCCTGGCCAAGGCCGATGGCCGCGTGCAACTGCTGCGCGATCCAAAAGACGCCGTGGTTGGCGCGCACCTAGTGAGCACTGACGTGTGGACCTCCATGGGTCAGGAAGACGAAACCGCCAAGCGCCTGGCCTTGTTCGCGCCCTACCAGGTCAACCGCGACCTGCTAGACCTGGCCGCACCGGACATGCTGTTCATGCACTGCTTGCCTGCGCATCGTGGCGAAGAAATCAGCCTCGACCTACTCGACGACCCGCGTTCGGTCGCCTGGGATCAGGCCGAAAATCGCTTGCACGCACAGAAGGCCCTGCTCGAATTTCTGGTCGAGCCGGCGTACCACCACGCATGAGCCATTCATTACTGCTGAACCTGCGCAACCTGGCTTGCGGCTATCAGGACCAACGCGTGGTGCAGAACCTCAATCTGCACCTCAATGCCGGTGATATCGGCTGCCTGTTGGGCTCCTCGGGCTGCGGCAAAACCACAACCCTGCGCGCGATCGCCGGGTTTGAGCCGGTGTACGAAGGCGAGATCAGTCTGGCAGGCGAAGTCATCTCCAGCGCCGGTTTCACCCTGGCGCCGGAGAAACGTCGCATCGGTATGGTGTTCCAGGACTACGCGCTGTTTCCCCATCTGAGCGTGGCCGACAACATCGCCTTTGGCATTCGCAAGCACCCGCAAAAAGAGCGTGTGGTGGCCGAGCTGTTGGAACTGGTCAACCTGAAAAACCTGGGCAAGCGCTTTCCCCATGAGCTGTCCGGCGGCCAGCAACAACGTGTGGCACTGGCCCGCGCCCTTGCGCCGGAACCGCAATTGCTGCTGCTGGACGAACCCTTCTCTAACCTGGATGGCGAATTGCGCCGCAAGCTCAGTCATGAGGTGCGCGACATCCTCAAGGCGCGCGGTACCAGTGCGATCCTGGTCACCCATGACCAGGAAGAAGCCTTCGCGGTGAGCGATCAGGTGGGCGTGTTCAAAGAAGGCCGGCTGGAGCAGTGGGACACGCCCTACAACCTCTATCACGAACCGCAGACGCCTTATGTGGCCAGCTTTATCGGCCAGGGCTACTTCATTCGTGGGCAGTTGAGCTCACCGGAGTCGGTCAGCACCGAGCTGGGCGATCTGCGCGGCAACCGTGCCTATACCTGGCCTACGGGCGGTGCGGTGGATGTATTGCTGCGCCCGGACGATATCGTCTATGCGCCCGACAGCGCGTTGAAGGCAAGGATTGTCGGCAAGACCTTCCTCGGCGCGTCCACCCTGTACCGCCTGCAACTGCCGACCGGCGCACAGCTGGAGTCGATTTTTCCCAGCCATGCCGACCACCTGGTGGGCGCGGAGGTTGGCATTCGTGTCGCCGCTGAACACTTGGTACTGTTCCAAGCGTCAGGCAGCGTTGCGGCGCAAATTCCCCAGCTCGAATCCGGCGTACGGCGCTACAGCACTGCCAGCTGAGTCACGAAACGTGTGGGAGTGAGCCGCCTCCCACACGGCATCTTCAGCAATCTGGATTATGCCCGGCCAATTTCGGCAAATTTGGCTTGGGTATGCTCCGCCAGCACTGCCGCCGGCAACTCCACTTCCAACCCTCTCCTGCCTGCGCTGACAAAAATCGTCGCGAAGGGCTGTGCCGTCACATCAATAAACGTGCGCAAGCGCTTCTTCTGCCCCAGCGGGCTGATGCCGCCCAGTAAGTAACCGGTTGAACGCTGCGCGGCCGCCGGATCGGCCATTTCGACTTTCTTGACCCCCGCCGCATGAGCCAGGGCCTTCAAATCCAGACTTCCGACGACCGGTACTACGGCCACCAGTAATTCGCCCTTCTCGCTGCTCGCCAGCAAGGTCTTGAACACCTGCGCCGGGTCGAGGCCCAATTTCTCTGCGGCCTCCAGCCCATAGGAGGCGGCCTTAGGGTCGTGTTCATAACTATGAATACGATGTTCGGCGCGAACTTTCTTCAAAAGATCCAGTGCAGGGGTCATGGATACTCCAAGCGTGGCAAACAGATGGCCAATTCTAGGCCAACCCAGCACGAAACGCTCTAGTGCGCCCACTGCCGTGACACGCATCGGGCGTAGGTGACGTGATCATTCATCAGACCAATAGTTGGAAAGTGACTGACAGTTCACTTTCGACCTTTGACAGCGGTCATTCTTGTCTATATTTTTTCGTTTCCGAATACAGTGGGAAATAATCCTACGCATTCGAGCAGTAAGCCGTAACGGAGATGGGGATCCCCGCCGCGGTGAAAATCGCGCAAGGCCCGTTGAGGTCCAGCGCCAGACAAGAAAAACAATTGAGGTTTTCCATGACAACTGCTCTTCAACAGCCTTCACTTTCAAGCCAATGCATGGCCGAGTTTCTGGGCACTGCGCTCCTGATCTTCTTCGGTACCGGCTGTGTCGCTGCGCTCAAGGTCGCGGGTGCCAGTTTTGGCTTGTGGGAAATCAGCATCATCTGGGGGGTCGGCGTGAGCATGGCGATCTACCTGAGCGCCGGGATTTCCGGGGCCCACTTGAACCCGGCGGTGAGTATCGCGCTGTGCCTGTTCGCCGACTTCGACAAGCGCAAACTGCCTTTCTATATCCTCGCCCAGATCGCCGGCGCCTTTTGCTCGGCCGCCTTGGTCTACACCCTCTATAGCAATCTTTTTTTCGATTACGAACAAACCCACCATCTGGTGCGCGGCACTCAAGCCAGCCTTGAGCTGGCGTCGGTGTTCTCCACTTACCCCCATGCGCTGCTGAGCACCGCCCAAGCATTCTTGGTGGAAATGGTCATCACAGCGATCCTGATGGGCGTGATCATGGCCCTGACCGATGACAACAACGGCCTGCCACGCGGCCCACTGGCGCCGCTGTTGATCGGCCTGCTGATTGCCGTGATCGGCAGTTCCATGGGCCCGCTGACGGGGTTTGCGATGAACCCCGCGCGGGATCTGGGGCCGAAGCTGATGACCTTTTTCGCCGGCTGGGGTGAAATGGCCCTTACCGGCGGCCGCGATATTCCTTATTTCCTGGTGCCGATTTTCGCGCCGATCGTGGGTGCGTGCCTTGGTGCTGCGGCGTATCGCGGCCTGATCGCCCGTCATCTGCCGAGCGCCGCACCTGCTGTAATTGAAACACCTGACACGGCTGTCAACGGCAACACCCGTATTTCCTGAAAGCGCCAGCCTGGCGCCCCTGCCCTTCGCGGCCCAGGCTGATTTCTGACTTCCTATTTCGTTTAAGGCAATCGACATGACCGACCTTCAGAATAAGAACTACATCATTGCCCTCGACCAGGGCACCACCAGTTCGCGGGCAATCATCTTCGATCGTGACGCCAACGTGGTCTGCACCGCCCAACGTGAGTTCGCCCAGCATTACCCGCAAGCGGGCTGGGTCGAACACGACCCGATGGAGATCTTCGCCACCCAGAGCGCGGTGATGGTCGAAGCGCTGGCCCAGGCCGGCCTGCACCATGACCAGGTAGCCGCCATCGGCATCACCAACCAGCGCGAAACCACCGTGGTGTGGGACAAAGTCACCGGCCGCCCGATCTACAACGCCATTGTTTGGCAGTGCCGCCGTAGCACCGAAATCTGCCAGCAGCTCAAGCGCGACGGTCACGAACAATACATCAGCGACACCACCGGCCTGGTCACCGACCCGTACTTCTCGGGCACCAAACTCAAGTGGATCCTCGACAACGTCGAAGGCAGCCGCGAGCGTGCGCGCAGCGGCGAGCTGCTGTTCGGTACCGTCGACAGCTGGCTGATCTGGAAATTTACCGGCGGCAAAACCCACGTCACCGACTACACCAACGCCTCGCGCACCATGCTCTTCAACATCCACACCCTGGAGTGGGATGCGAAGATGCTGGAGATCCTCGACATTCCGCGCGAGATGCTGCCGGAAGTGAAGTCCTCGTCGGAAATCTACGGCCGCACCAAAAGCGGTATCGCCATCGGCGGCATCGCCGGTGACCAGCAGGCCGCACTGTTCGGCCAGATGTGCGTGGAAGCCGGCCAGGCTAAGAACACCTACGGCACCGGCTGCTTCCTGCTGATGAACACCGGCGACAAAGCCGTGAAATCCAAGCACGGCATGCTCACCACCATCGCCTGCGGCCCGCGCGGCGAAGTGGCCTACGCCCTGGAAGGCGCAGTATTCAACGGTGGTTCCACCGTGCAGTGGCTGCGTGACGAGCTGAAGATCATCAACGACGCCCATGACACCGAATACTTTGCCGGCAAGGTCAAGGACAGCAACGGCGTGTACCTGGTCCCTGCTTTCACCGGTCTGGGCGCACCGTACTGGGACCCCTACGCCCGTGGCGCGCTGTTCGGCCTGACCCGTGGCGTACGTGTGGATCACATTATTCGTGCAGCTCTGGAGTCGATTGCCTACCAGACCCGCGACGTGCTGGACGCCATGCAGCAGGATTCCGGCGAACGCCTCACAGCCCTGCGCGTAGACGGCGGTGCGGTGGCCAACAACTTCCTGATGCAGTTCCAGGCCGACATCCTCGGTACTCAGGTGGAGCGCCCGCAAATGCGTGAAACCACAGCGCTGGGCGCGGCGTACCTGGCCGGCTTGGCCTGCGGTTTCTGGGGCAGCCTGGACGAATTGCGCGGCAAAGCGGTGATCGAGCGCGAATTCGAACCTCAATTGGACGAAAAGGAAAAAGAAAAACTCTACGCCGGCTGGCAAAAAGCAGTCAGCCGCACCCGAGACTGGGAGCCCCACGAAGGCGCCGAATAAGCCAACCTCGGGTTGTAACTGGTAGGGAGCAGATTCCTGCGTCATCATGGGCCACTTTTGTATGGCAGCCCAAAGGACGCCCCATGAATCTGCCTCCCCGCCAGCAACAAATTCTCGAACTGGTCCGCGAACGCGGCTACGTCAGTATCGAGGAAATGGCGCAGTTGTTCGTTGTCACCCCGCAAACCATCCGCCGCGATATCAACCAGTTGGCGGACGCTAATCTGCTGCGTCGCTACCATGGCGGCGCAGCCTATGACTCCAGCGTCGAAAACACCGCGTACGCCATGCGTGCCGACCAGATGCGCGACGAAAAACAACGCATCGGCGAAGCCATCGCCGCCCAGATCCCCGATCACGCCTCGCTGTTCATCAATATCGGTACCACCACCGAATCCATCGCCCGTGCGCTGCTGAACCACAGCCACCTGAAAATCATCACCAACAACCTCAACGTCGCCGCCATGCTCAGCGCCAAGGACGACTTCGACGTGCTGCTCACCGGCGGCAATGTGCGACGCGACGGCGGCGTGGTGGGCCAGGCCAGCGTCGACTTTATCAATCAGTTCAAAGTCGACTTCGCACTGGTGGGTATCAGCGGCATCGACGAGGACGGCAGTCTGCTGGATTTCGATTACCAGGAAGTGCGCGTGTCCCAGGCGATCATCGCCAATGCCCGACAAGTAATTCTGGCGGCGGACTCCAGCAAATTCGGGCGCAATGCCATGATTCGGTTGGGGCCGATCAGTCTGGTGGATTGCCTGGTGACTGACCAAGAGCCGGTGTCGGCGTTGGTGCAGTTGCTGAATCAGCATAAGGTTCGGCTGGAAGTCGTGTAGGGCCTTTACTGATGCTATCGGGGGCNNGCTTGCCCCCGATAGCATCAATACTCGCTGAAACATCTCGAGCCTTAGACGGGCCAATGTTCACAACTTTTCCTTTTCCTGCCCTTCGATGAGTTTTTTCAATCGAAGTCGGGTGGCTGTGCCCGCGTTTATCGGCTACCATTTTCGCAAATGAACATTAATGTTCGAATTCCAATACGAAAAATCGCGAGGCCAGCCGATGAACCCTTCTACCTTGCCTGCTCCACCGCTTGCCGAAGTCTATGACGTTGCCGTTATCGGCGGCGGGATCAATGGCGTCGGCATTGCAGCAGATGCAGCCGGTCGTGGGCTGTCGGTATTCCTTTGCGAAAAGGATGACCTGGCCAGCCACACCTCTTCCGCCAGCAGCAAGCTGATCCACGGCGGTTTGCGCTATCTCGAACATTACGAATTCCGTCTGGTGCGCGAAGCCCTGGCCGAACGGGAAGTGCTGCTGGCCAAGGCGCCGCACATCGTCAAGCAAATGCGTTTTGTCCTGCCGCACCGCCCGCACCTGCGCCCGGCGTGGATGATTCGTGCTGGGCTGTTCCTCTATGACAACCTGGGCAAGCGCGAAAAACTCGCGGGTTCCAAGAGCCTCAAGTTTGGCCCGGACAGCCCACTGAAAAGCGAAATCACCAAAGGGTTCGAATATTCCGACTGCTGGGTCGACGACGCCCGCCTGGTGGTGCTCAACGCCATGGCCGCCCGCGAAAAGGGCGCCCATATCCACACCCAGACCCGGTGCGTCAGCGCCCATCGCAGCAAGGGCCTGTGGGAAATGAACATGGAACGTGCCGACGGCAGCCTGTTTTCGATTCGCGCTCGTGCGTTGGTGAATGCCGCCGGCCCATGGGTGGCCAAATTCATCAAGGATGACCTGAAACTTGATTCGCCCTACGGCATCCGCCTGATCCAGGGCAGCCACCTGATCGTGCCGAAACTGTATGAAGGCGCCCACGCGCACATTTTGCAGAACGAAGACCAGCGCATCGTCTTCACGATTCCGTACCTGAATCATCTGACCATTATCGGCACCACCGACCGCGAATACACCGGTGACCCGGCGAAAGTGGCGATCACCGAGGGCGAAACCGACTACATGCTCAAGGTGGTCAATGCCCACTTCAAGAAGCAACTGAGCCGCGATGACATCGTGCATACCTACTCCGGCGTACGCCCGTTGTGCAACGACGAGTCGGACAACCCATCGGCGATCACCCGCGACTACACCCTGGCACTGTCCGGGAGTACGGGCGAGGCACCGATCCTGTCGGTGTTCGGTGGCAAGTTGACCACCTATCGCAAGCTCGCCGAATCGGCCATGGCCCAACTGGCGCCGTACTTCACGCAGATGCGTCCTAGCTGGACCGCCACGGCCAGCCTGCCGGGTGGTGAGGACATGAGCACGCCCGAAGCGCTGGCCGAGGCGATTCGCGCCAAGTTCGATTGGGTTCCGAGCGAGATCGCACGCCGCTGGTCCACAACCTACGGCAGCCGCACTTGGCGCCTGCTGGAGGGCGTGCAAACCCTGGCTGACCTGGGCGAGCATTTGGGCGGTGGCCTGTACACCCACGAGGTCGACTATCTGTGCACAGAAGAATGGGCCACCCAGGCTCAGGACATCCTATGGCGCCGCACCAAGCTGGGCCTGTTTACCACTGAGCAAGAGCAGGACAACGTCCAGCGCTACCTGTCCAAGGTTGAGCAGAACCGCAGTAAGTTCCAAGCGGCCTGATCTGCCGCCGCATGGCCTTGAGCCTGCGAGTAACAACCTGAGAGCGCCGCGTTTATTCTGAATAAACGCGGCGCTTTTGCGTTTGTCCCGTACACACTTACGCCGATCGACCAACCAACAGCCATTCGGTTTTCCGAACACGACATCCCACGCTATTCGGTTTGCCGGATCAAAAGACCGGCGAAATCCCGTAACACAAACTTAATCACCTTCTAAATCATACAGTTAACCTTTTATTTCAAGCCTGGCACGACTCATGCTCTACACTCTTGGACGATTGCCGAGACGCCTCAGGAGCCGTCACGGACATTCGCTGTACAAGAGAGCCGTTTAGCCGGCTTCATAAAAAAAACAAATGTCGAGGAAGTATTGATGCGCATCGTTTCCCATATTTTGGGCGCAGCTATCGCTGCTGCTCTGATCAGCACTCCAGTCTTTGCCGCCGAACTCACCGGCACGCTGAAGAAAATCAACGACTCCGGCACCATCACCCTCGGGCACCGCGACAGCTCCATTCCGTTCTCCTACATCGCGGATGGCTCGGGCAAACCTGTGGGTTACTCCCACGACATTCAGCTGGCCATCGTTGAAGCCCTGAAAAAAGACCTGAACAAGCCCGATCTGCAGACCCGTTACAACCTGGTGACCTCGCAGACCCGTATTCCGCTGGTTCAGAACGGCACCGTCGACATCGAGTGCGGTTCCACCACCAACAACGCCGAACGCGCCCAGCAAGTCGCTTTCACCACCAACATCTTCGAAATCGGCACCCGTCTGCTGGTCAAGAAAGACAAAGATGGCAAGCCAAGCTATGCCGACTTCGCCGACCTGAAAGGCAAGAACGTCGTGACCACCGCCGGCACCACGTCCGAGCGCATCATCAAGTCGATGAACGCCGACAAGCAGATGGGCATGAACATCATCTCCGCCAAAGACCATGGCGAATCCTTCCAGATGCTCGAAAGCGGCCGCGCCGTAGCGTTCATGATGGACGACGCCCTGCTGGCCGGTGAAGAAGCCAAGGCCAAGAAGCCGGATGACTGGGTAATCACCGGTACTCCGCAATCTTTCGAAGCCTACGCCTGCATGGTCCGCAAAGACGACCCAGCATTCAAAAAAGCCGTGGATGACGCCATCATCGGTCTGTACAAGTCCGGCGAGATCAACAAGATCTACGGCAAGTGGTTCGAAAGCCCGGTTCCACCTAAAGGCCTGAACCTCAACTTCCCGATGAGCGACAAGGTCAAGGAACTGATCCAGAATCCGACCGATAAGCCGGCTCCGGAAGTAAAGATCTAAAAGCTGACTAACCTTATCTCCTGAGGGAGCCAACCCTCCCTCAGGCGTCTGTTACTACCTGCTGGTTTTAACTTGGAACACTCGACCTGGCGGTTTTCGAGCCGATCGCGTGTGCCTGGCGTTCAACGTCAGGCGGGAATGGATTTTCCCCAAGCGGGTGCTTGTACATCGATCGATTTCGGGGGAGACCCTAATGAATTACAACTGGGACTGGGGCGTGTTCTTCAAGTCCACCGGCGTGGGCAGCGAGACTTATCTCGACTGGTACATCGCCGGCTTGGGCTGGACCATCGCCATCGCCGTCGTGGCATGGATCATCGCCTTGCTGCTGGGCTCCATTCTGGGGGTCATGCGCACCGTGCCGAACCGGCTGGTATCCGGCATTGCGACCTGTTACGTGGAGCTGTTCCGTAACGTGCCGTTGCTGGTGCAGCTGTTTATCTGGTACTTCCTGGTGCCCGACCTGCTGCCGCAGAACCTGCAGGACTGGTACAAGCAGGACTTGAACCCGACCACCTCGGCCTACCTGAGCGTTGTCGTGTGCCTGGGCCTGTTCACCGCGGCCCGTGTCTGCGAACAAGTGCGCACCGGTATCCAGGCGCTGCCACGCGGCCAGGAAGCCGCCGCCCGCGCCATGGGCTTCAAGCTGCCGCAGATCTACTGGAACGTGCTGCTGCCCCAGGCCTACCGCATCATCATCCCGCCACTCACCTCGGAATTCCTCAACGTCTTCAAGAACTCCTCCGTGGCGTCCTTGATCGGCCTGATGGAACTGCTGGCGCAAACCAAACAGACCGCCGAGTTCTCGGCCAACCTGTTCGAAGCCTTCACCCTGGCCACGCTGATCTACTTCACCCTGAACATGAGCCTGATGCTGCTGATGCGCCTGGTCGAGAAGAAAGTCGCAGTGCCCGGCCTGATCTCCGTGGGGGGTAAATAATGGAACTCGATTTCAGCGGTATCATCCCCGCCATGCCCGGGCTGTGGAACGGCATGATCATGACCTTGAAGCTGATGGTCATGGGCGTGATCGGCGGTATCGCCCTGGGCACGATTCTCGCGCTGATGCGCCTGTCGTCCAGCAAACTGCTGTCGCGTCTGGCCGGCGCCTATGTGAACTACTTCCGCTCGATCCCCCTGCTGCTGGTGATCACCTGGTTCTACCTGGCGGTGCCGTTCGTGCTGCGCTGGATCACCGGCGAAGACACCCCGATCGGTGCGTTCACCTCCTGCGTCGTGGCTTTCATGATGTTCGAAGCCGCGTACTTCTGTGAAATCGTGCGGGCCGGCGTGCAGTCGATCCCCAAGGGCCAGATGGCGGCAGCACAGGCCATGGGCATGACCTACGGCCAGACCATGCGCCTGATCATCCTGCCCCAGGCGTTCCGTAAGATGACCCCGTTGCTGCTGCAACAGTCGATCATCCTGTTCCAGGATACGTCGCTGGTCTACACCGTGGGCCTGGTGGACTTCCTCAACTCCGCCCGCTCCAACGGCGATATCATCGGCCGCTCCAATGAGTTCCTGATCTTCGCCGGTGTCGTCTACTTCATCATCAGCTTTTCCGCCTCGCTGCTGGTCAAGCGTCTGCAAAAAAGGTTTGCCGTATGATCTCTATCAAGAACATCAACAAGTGGTATGGCGACTTCCAGGTGCTGACCGATTGCAGCACCGAGGTTAAAAAAGGCGAAGTGATCGTGGTGTGCGGGCCCTCCGGCTCGGGCAAATCCACCCTGATCAAGTGCGTGAACGCGCTGGAACCGTTCCAGAAAGGCGACATCGTGGTCGACGGCACTTCCATCGCCGACCCGAAGACCAACCTGCCGAAACTGCGCTCGCGCGTGGGCATGGTGTTCCAGCACTTCGAGCTGTTCCCACACCTGACCATCACCGAAAACCTGACCATCGCGCAGATCAAGGTGCTTGGCCGCAGTAAGGAAGAAGCCACCAAGAAAGGCCTGCAATTGCTTGAGCGCGTCGGCCTGTCGGCACACGCCCACAAGCATCCTGGCCAGCTCTCCGGTGGTCAGCAGCAACGTGTGGCGATTGCCCGCGCCCTGGCCATGGACCCGATCGTCATGCTGTTCGACGAACCGACCTCGGCCCTGGACCCGGAAATGGTCAACGAAGTGTTGGATGTAATGGTGCAACTGGCTCAGGAAGGCATGACCATGATGTGCGTGACCCACGAAATGGGCTTCGCCCGTAAAGTGGCCGACCGCGTGATCTTCATGGATGCCGGCAAGATCATCGAAGACTGCCCGAAAGAAGAATTCTTCGGCGACATCAGCGCCCGCTCCGAGCGCGCGCAGCAGTTCCTCGAGAAAATCCTGCAGCACTAAGCAATTAAGCCCGAGCCAGTGTGGGAGGGGGCTTGCCCCCGATAGCTGTGTGTCATTCGGTACATCTGTACTGAGCCACCGTCATCGGTGGCAAGCCCCCTCCTACATGGCAAGCTCTGGTTGACCCAAGGCATCTGTGATGAAATGCGACCCCAACCAATTTCGCGCCGCACCGCCATCACTTGCCGTGAAACCTCGCCTGATTCGCCAGTTGTTCCTGCCGCCGTTGATCATCGCCCTGATGATCGGCCTGGGTTACATCGGCTTCTGGATCAGTGAGTACTATGGCATCCGCACCCTCAGCGACAACGGCGAACGCCAGTTGGAGCTGCATGCCCGTACCGTCGAGAGCGAGATCAGCAAATACACCTACCTGCCCAGCCTGCTGGAGCTGGAGACCAGTGTCTCCACGCTGCTGGCCGACCCGAATCAAGAAACCCGCAAAGCCGTCAACGATTACCTCGAAGGCCTGAACCGACGCAGCCGCAGCCGGGCCATCTACGTGATGGACACCACTGGCCGCGTACTCGCCACCAGTAACTGGCGCGATGCCGACAGTTACCAGGGGGAAGACCTGTCCTTCCGCGCGTATTTCCAGAACGCCGTGCGCGGCCAGCCCGGTCGTTTCTACGGCATCGGCAGCACCAACGGCGAGCCTGGCTACTACTTGGCCCATGGCCTGGAGGAGCACGGCAAAATCATTGGCGTCGCCGTGGTCAAAGTGCGCCTCGAAGCCCTGGAAGAGCGCTGGCAGCGTGCGCGTCTCGAAGCGTTCGTGAGCGACGAGAACGGCATCATCATTCTATCCAGCGACCCGGCCCGCCGCCTCAAGGCCGTGCGTCCACTGAGCGACGAGGTCAAAGAACGCCTCGCCCACAGCCTGCAATACTACTGGGCCACCTTGAACGAGCTGGAGCCCCTGGCACGCGAGCGTTTGAAGGAAGGCACGGAAAAACTGACCTTCCCGGCCAATAGTGAAGTGGTCAACGACGAGCACGAGGTCAGCTACCTGGCGCAATCGCGCCCGCTCAATGACACCCCCTGGAGCTTCACCCTCCTCACCCCACTCAACGACCTGCGTCGCGCAGCGATCAATCAGGGCATCCTGGTGGCGGTCGCCTTCGGCCTGGTGGCATTCCTGCTGATTGCCTGGAACGAGCGACGCAAGGTCATCGCCACCCGCCTCGCCGCGCGGGAAGCCTTGCAGGAAGCCAACAGCCAACTGGAGCGGCGGATCGCCGAACGCACCGCCGACCTGCGCGCCAGCAACGAACGGCTCAAGGGCCAGATCCGCGAACGGCGCCAGGCCGAAGAAACCCTGCGCCGCGCCCAGGATGAACTGGTGCAGGCCGGTAAACTGGCGGCCATCGGCCAGATGTCCACCAGCATCGCCCATGAATTGAACCAGCCGTTGGCGGCGCTGCGCACCTTGTCCGGCAATACCGTGCGCTTCCTCGAACGCGGCGCGCTGGACACCGCCAGCACCAACCTCAAGACCATCAACGAACTGATCGACCGCATGGGCCGCATCACCGCCAGCCTGCGCTCGTTCGCCCGGCGTGGCGACGACCAGGGCCAAGCCAGCCTGGCCAAGGCTGTGGACGCCGCGCTCCAGGTGCTGAGCGCGCGTCTGGACAACCTGCCACTGACCTTGCACCGTGACTTTACCGACGCCCCATTGCAGATCGATCAAACGCGCCTGGAGCAGATCCTGGTCAACCTGATCGGCAACGCCCTGGATGCCATGCAGGCCCAGCCGGCGCCCGAACTGTGGCTGGAGGGCAGCAACGCCGAGGGCAAATACCGCTTGCAGGTGCGCGACAATGGCCACGGCATCGACCCCGAGGCGCGCAAACATTTGTTCGAACCGTTCTTTACCACCAAACCCGGCGAACAAGGCCTGGGCCTGGGGCTGACCCTGTCGGCCAGCCTGGCGGCGGCCACCGGCGGCAACCTCGCCGTGGAACACCCGCCCAGCGGTGGTACGGCCTTTGTCCTGAGCCTGCCATTGGCGGGCGCTCACCCCACTGAGTCGACATGAATACAGACCCCAATGACCTCACCGTCCTGATCGTCGAAGACGACCCCCATGTGCTGCTCGGTTGCCAGCAGGCCCTGGCGCTGGAAGACATCACCAGTGTGGGGGTGGCCAGCGCCGAGGAAGCCTTGAAGCGCGTCGGCGAGAACTTTGCCGGCATTGTCATCAGCGATATCCGCCTGCCGGGCATCGACGGCCTGGAGCTGCTCACCCGCCTCAAAGCCCTGGATAAAAGCCTGCCGGTGGTGCTCATCACGGGGCACGGCGATATTTCCATGGCCGTCGGGGCGATGCGCAACGGCGCCTATGACTTCATGGAAAAACCCTTCTCCCCCGAACGCCTGGTGGACGTCGCCCGGCGCGCCCTGGAGCAGCGCGGGCTGGCGCGGGAAGTCTGGGCGCTGCGCCGTCAACTGGCCGAACGCGACTCCCTGGAAGGCCGCATCATCGGGCGTTCGCCGGCCATGCAGAACCTGCGCGAATTGATCGCCAATGTCGCCGACACCTCAGCCAATGTGTTGATCGAAGGTGAAACCGGCACAGGCAAGGAACTGGTCGCCCGCTGCCTGCATGATTTCAGCCGGCGCCACGCCCACCAGTTCGTCGCCCTGAACTGCGGCGGCTTGCCGGAAAACCTGTTTGAAAGCGAGATTTTCGGCCACGAAGCCAACGCCTTCACTGGCGCCGGCAAGCGGCGTATCGGCAAGATCGAACACGCCCATGAAGGCACGCTGTTCCTCGACGAAGTGGAAAGCATGCCCATCAACCTGCAGATCAAACTGCTGCGGGTGTTGCAGGAACGCACCCTGGAACGCCTCGGCTCCAACCAGAGCGTGGCGGTGGATTGCCGAGTGATTGCCGCGACCAAGTCCGACCTGGACGAACTGAGCCGCGCCAGTCAGTTCCGCAGCGACCTGTATTACCGCCTCAACGTGGTCACCCTGGAGTTGCCGCCACTGCGCGAGCGCCGCGAAGACATCCTGCAATTGTTCGAGCATTTCCTGCAGCAGTCGTCGCTGCGCTTCGACCGCACCGCGCCGGAGCTGGATAACCAGACCCTATCCAGCTTGATGAGCCACGACTGGCCCGGCAACGTCCGCGAATTGCGCAACGTCGCCGAACGCTTCGCACTCGGCCTGCCCGCATTCAAAAAAAGCGGCGCCAGCAGCGGCGGCCAGGGGTTGGCCTTTACCGAGGCGGTGGAAGCCTTTGAGCGCAATTTGCTGATGGACGCCCTGCAACGCAGCGGCGGCAACCTGACCCAAGCCAGCCAGGAGCTGGGAATGGCCAAGACCACGCTGTTCGACAAAGTCAAAAAATATGGGTTGAGTCACTGATGGATCTGTTTCTGAAGGCCGCCCTGGGCGCGGCGGTGGTGCTGATACTCGCCGCGCTGGCCAAGACCAAGAACTACTACATCGCCGGGCTGGTGCCGCTGTTCCCGACCTTTGCGCTGATCGCCCACTACATCGTCGGCAAAGGCCGCTCGGTGGAAGACTTGAAGACCACCATCCTGTTCGGCATGTGGTCGATCATTCCGTACTTTGTGTACCTGGCTGCGTTGTATGTGATGGTCGACCGAATGCGCCTGGAGGCTTCTTTAGCCGTAGCGGCAGTAGCGTGGCTAATCGCCGCAACTGTGCTGGTAAGCGTCTGGGTACGCCTTCACACCTGACACACTGCGGTCAAACATGTGGGAGGGGGCTTGCCCCCGATAGCTGTGTGACAGTCAGCTCATCTGTAACTGGGCCACTGCAATCGGGGGCAAGCCCCCTCCCACCTTTGAAAGTTATTGCCTGGGCTGGATCAACTGAATCCCCTAACTGACTGGCATTAGGGCAAGCCTCCTCCCACAGTTTTATCCCGGTTGAGTCAGCGGACTATTTTGTCGACCTGGATGCCCAGCTTCTTCAGGCGATACCAGAAGCTGCGCTCGGAAATCCCGATCTTTGCCGCCGCCGCGGCCTGTACGCCGTTGCTCTCCTGTAACGCCGCCAGGATGTAGGCTTTCTCGACCTCGGCCAGCGCCGCATCCAAGTCCTGGGGAATGCCGGGGCCGTCGCTGAGAATCGTCGCCACGCCGCCCTCGCTGGGCTTGGAAGCAAACAGATAGCCTGGCAAATCGATGTCTTCGATCACGGGCGTGGCTGCCACGATGGTCGCGCGCTCCACGCAGTTTTGCAGCTCGCGGATATTACCCGGCCAGTGATACGCCGCCATGGCCTGCAAGGCCTCGGGGCTGAAACCGGTGATGCGTTTGCCGGCGGTGGCGCTCAGGGTCTGGGCGAAATGCCGGGCCAGGGGCGCGATGTCTTCCACCCGCTCGCGCAGGGCCGGTAGCGGGATCGGGAACACATTGAGGCGGTAATACAGGTCTTCGCGAAACTCTTTGTTGGCCACTGCATCCAGCAGGTTTTTATTGGTGGCGGCGATCACTCGCACGTCCACCTTGCGCTCACGCGGGTCGCCCACCGGCTCGATCACCCGCTCCTGCAAAGCGCGCAGGATCTTGGCCTGCAAGGCCAGGGGCATATCGCCTACTTCATCGAGAAACAACGTGCCCTTGTCGGCCTGCTGGAAGCGCCCGACCCGGTCCGACACCGCGCCGGTGAACGCGCCCTTGCGATGGCCAAACATCTCGCTTTCCAACAAGCCTTCGGGAATCGCCGCGCAGTTGACCGCCACGAAGGGTTTGTCGGCGCGGCTGCCGTGCTTGTGGATGGCGCGCGCGACCATTTCCTTGCCGGTACCACTCTCGCCAGTCAGCAGGATGGTGGCGCTGCTGTCGCGCACCGAATCCACTGCCTGGAGCACCTTGCGAAACGCCGGGCTGTCGCCCACCAGGCTGTCGAACTGCGCGTGCTCATCCAGCTCGGCGCGCAGGCGTGCGTTGTCGCGCAGGATGTCGCGAAACTGCAGGGCTTTGGCCACGGTGATATCGAGTTCGTCGATATCGAACGGCTTGGCGATGTAGTCATAGGCGCCGTTACGCATCGACTGCACAGCGTTTTTCACTGTGCTGTAGGCAGTCATCACGATCACCGGCACCTGAGGGTAGCGCGTTTTGATTTCCGCCAGCAGCGCCGCACCGTCCATGCCCGGCATGCGCCAGTCACTGATCACCAGGTCGATGTCTTCCTGCTCCAACACCTTGAGCGCGTGCAGGCCGTTGCCGGCGGTGAATACTTGAATGCCGTTCTGGCCCAGGGCCGAGGCGAGCAAATCACACAGCTTGGGCTCATCGTCGACTACTAATACGTTATGCGTCATGACTGTCCTCGTCGTCTTCGCCCCGCGCCGGAATGTACAGGCTGAAGGTGGCGCCGGCCTCTTTCTCACTGGCGCATTCGATGCTGCCGTCGTGACTTTCCATGATCGAATAGACCTTGGCCAGCCCCAGCCCCGTGCCCGAAGCCTTGGTGGTGACAAACGGCGTGAAGATACGCTCGATCATCTCGGCGGGAATACCTTGGCCGCTGTCGGCAATGCTGATGACGGTGTTGTCGCCCACGCTGCGAATGCCCAAGGTCAAACGCCCGCCGTCGGGCATGGCGTCGATAGCGTTGATGATCAGGTTGAGACACGCCTGTTTGAGTTGGCGGGCATCGGCATACAGCGTCGCCCCCGGCGACTGGTCGTCGATCTGCGCATCGATGTTATGGGTGGCCAGTTCCGGCGCGCAGAAGCCGAGGATTTCTTCCACCAGTGCACGCGCCGGTTGCACCACGCGCAGCGGCGGGTTGGGCTTGGCAAAGTCGAGAAACTCGGTGATCAGGTCATTGATGCGGCTGACTTCACTGATCACATATTCGAGGTGGCGCTTGTCGGCGTCCGGCAGGTCGGCGCGGCGGTGCAGCAACTGGGTGGCGGTCTTGATGATGCCCAACGGGTTGCGGATCTCGTGGGCCAGGCCCATGGCGACTTCGCCCAGGGCATGCAGGCGGTCGCGGCGCCGCAATTGGGCTTCGAGCTGGTGCAATTCGCCCAAGCGTTCGGTCATGTGGTTGAAGGTGCTGCTCAACTGGGCCAATTCGTCGCCGCCGCTGACCTCGACGCGGTGCGCATAATCGCCTGAGATCACCGCGCTGACGCCCTGGGACAGATCCCGCAGCGGCTTGGTCAGGCGTCGCGACACCAGCACCCCGGCCGCCAGGGACAACGCCGAGCTGAGCACAAAGATCAGCACGAACAAGTTGCTCTGGTTGACCAGCCCCACCAGGCTGGTGTGGCGCAGCAACCCGCTGAAAATCACGCCTTGCAACTCGCCGGCGTCGTTGAAGATTGGCCAGTACAGGCCGCTGTAGTTATGGGTGAACTGCTCGCTGGGTTGGCGCGTGCTGCGCATCGCGGTTTCGACGTCCTTGGGGATGCGCGAGGGGTGATCCTCGAAGCGTTGGGTCGAAAAGATTTCCGAGAAGCCGTCCGGGTTGGCCAGGTACAGGCGCAGGTCTAGGGAATGCACATCGGCCACGCTGGTGAGGAAGCTGCTGTCCAGGTAGGTGCCGACCAACAGCACATAGTCGACGCCCTCCTGGGTGGTCTCGAAGGTGGAGACCACGATGCCGGTGGAAACACCGCCCACCTGCACGGTCTGCAATACGGTGTTCCGGGCCAGGCTGATCTGTTTGACGATGTCGTCGGCGGCGGTGCTGAACACCGGTTTGTTGTCACTCACGCGGATCAGCGCGACCACATCGATGTCGGTGGCATCGGCTATGTCCGCGGTCAGACGATCGTGCTTGGCGGCTTGCCTGCTCTCTGGCGGACTGGTGTAGCGCAAGAACAGTTTGGCCATGCGCGCGTTGTCGTGAAGGATATCGCCGATCTCGTCCTTGACGATCTTGGTCGACTCCTGCAGCCAGATGCGCACGTTGCTGTCGAAAATTTCCGACAGCGTGGTGGCGGCCAATTCCGCCGCAATCATGGTGGGGATCACGCTGACCAACCAGAACGCCAGCACCAGCTTGCGCTGGACACTCCAGCGCGAAATGGCAAACGGACGGGCTTTCTGGCGGGTCTTGGTGATCATCGGGTTTCGCTTATTGCGGCAGCCATGGCAGGGTCGGAACGATCCGGTCGAATAAACAGTTTTACCAGCGCAAGCAGGCCGTTGACCAGGCGGTTGCGGTGTCGGAAGAACACCTGGTTGCCCTGGAACTCGCAGCCCAGGCGCAGCTTACTGGCATACCCGGCCTGCCCGCACTCGTACGCTGCAATTTTGTGTTGAATACAGTAGTCGACATTGGTCAGCCAACTGCGAAAGTACAGGTTGTGGTCGCGGGTGAAGGCGACGTCATGCCCGAAGAACTTGTCCACCAGCCGATGTTCGTCCCTGAGCATGAGGTTGAACGCCACCAGTTGCTCGTCCACCCAGTACAGCACACACACCGCGCGCCCTTCGAGGCGTTCGAGCACGCCGGTGAAGTAGTCGGCGGGCAAGCGTTCGAACTGCAATTCGGCGCGGGTAAGCGTGGCTTCGTACAGCCTCATGACCTCGGGCAGCACATCATCGATATTGTCCCGCCACTCGACCCGCGGCCCCGGCGCGCGCAGCTTGCGGCGCAGGTCCTTGCGCGTGGATTTGCCCAGCGAGCCGAGGTAGGCGTCCACCGAGCCATAGGGCAGCGGCAGCACGCCGGTGGGCAGGCTCGGCATGCTCTGGAAACCGGCGGCGCGGCAGCTTTCGCGCCAGTGCGGGTCATGGCTGGGGGCATCCTTGACCGCCAGCAGGCCGATGCCGAGGTCATCGGCGTCCTGTCGCGCGGCGTGCAACAGGTGCTTGAGCAACAGCGGTCGGCGCGCGGCCGGCACGTCACTGGCAAACCCGACGTCGCAGCGCTCGGCCACTGGCGAGCCCACTGCATACAACCCCAACTGCAAAGCCCCGGGCCACACGCGTTGCAAGCGCGTGGTCAAGCGCTTGCCGACACCGGACACAGTGGTGTCGAGGCGGTAATGGGTGATAAAGGCCGGCGCCACGGCCACCAGCGTTCCATTGTCGTACACGGCCAGATAGCGCCATTGAAAATCCTCGATGGCGGCGTTTTCCACGGCGACGTAATAATCCCAGTCCTCCAGCGCACCGGGAAAACAATCGTTCCAGGCACTGCGCTGGAGCGCCCGGATGGTTGCAAAGGCTTGGGTGGTGATCACGTGTTCCCCTTTTTTGGCTGAGGATCTAGTTGGGTCAGGTCGCGCGGTGAGCAGGCTTGACCTGCTCACCACCAAGAGCTTGCTTGGCGCACAGCCCGCTCAGCACAACAGTCGCATTAACCACAACACGCCAACACATCATCGTTCGCCCGTTCGCGGATAAAAGCGGCGCTCAGTTCGATCACCCGCCGGTATTGCAGGTCGACGGTGATCATGTGGTAGCAGTCATCCAGCAGGATCTTGGTCACCGGCCCGCCGAGGTGGCGTTCGACGTAGTCGGCGTTCCAGCGGCTGGTGATATCGTCTTCGATCGAATGCAGCACCAGCGCCGGGACGTTGATCGACGGCATGCGTTTTTTCACCACGGCGTTCATCCAGTGCAACTCGCGCACCGTCACCCCTTCCATGGTCAATAACCCCGCCTCGCTGCTTTCACCCTCCTTCATCTGCCGCTCGACGATTGCCCGTAACCGTTGGTTCTTGATGCCGTAGGGCGGCTTTTCAGTAAACCGGAACAGGCGCACGCCGAACGGGATGCGGATCAGCAACGGCGTGATGAACGCCATTTTGCTGATGCTCCAGCCGTCGTACTTAAGGGTGGTGGAATACATCAGCAGCCCGGCGACTTGGCCCGGATGCTCCGAAGCCAGGTACATCGACATCACCGCGCCCATGGACAAGCCACCGACGAACACTTGCCCATGCCGCTGGCGCACCTGCACGAAGGTCTTGCGCACGCCTTCGTACCAGTCGCGCCAGCCGGTGGCCTGCAAGTCGCTGTTGCCGCCACAGTGCCCGGCCAGGGTCGGCACGTACACCGTGCACGTACCGTCCTTGGCCAGGCCCTTGGCGACCTGGCGCAATTCGTTCGGGGTGCCGGTCAGGCCATGGATCAACAGGACCCCGACCGGACCGTTGCCGAGCACGAAACCGGCATCACCTTCACCGAGGTCGAACCCGTGACTGTTCACCGGTTGGTCGCCCGTACCAGCAGTTGTTCCAGCAGCTTGAGGCCCAGTTCGATTTCCGGGTAGCTGATTTCTAGGGACGGCGCCAGGGTGATCACGTTTTTGTAGTAACCGCCTACGTCGAGGATCAGGCCGAGTTTCTGCCCGTCGACCACCATATCGCCCTTCATGCCTTCCTCGACCATGTAGTCCAGGGTTGCCTTGTCCGGGGTGAAACCGTCCGGGCCGCAGATTTCGCAGCGCAGGGCCAGGCCCAGGCCGTCCACGTCACCGATGATCGGGAAACGCTTCTGCAAATCCTGCAAACCTTCAAGGAAGAACTTGCCCTTGGCCATCACCATCGCGCCGTAGTCGACTTCGTTGGTCATCTTGAACATTTCCAGGCCCACCGCCGTGCCCAGCGGGTTGGAGGCGAAGGTGGAGTGGGTCGAGCCTGGCGGGAAGATCTTCGGGTTGATCAACTCTTCGCGAGCCCAGATACCACCCAGGGGGTTGAGGCCGTTGGTCAGCGCCTTGCCGAACACGATCACATCGGGCTGCACGTCGAAGTGCTCGATCGACCACAGCTTGCCGGTGCGGTAGAAGCCCATCTGGATTTCATCGGAAACCAGCAGAATGCCGTGCTGATCCAGCACCTGCTTGAGCTCGCGGTAGAAGTTCATCGGCGGGATCACGTAACCGCCGGTGCCCTGGATCGGCTCGACGTAGAACGCGGCGTATTCGCTCTGGCCGACTTTCGGGTCCCACACGCCGTTGTATTCGGTCTCGAACAGCCGCGCGAATTGCTGCACGCAGTGGCTGCCATATTCTTCCTTGGTCATGCCCTTGGGCCCACGGAAGTGGTACGGAAACGGGATGAACTGCGCGCGCTCGCCAAAGTGGCCATAGCGGCGACGGTAGCGGTAGCTGGAAGTGATCGACGAAGCACCGAGGGTGCGCCCGTGGTAACCGCCTTCGAAGGCGAACATCAAACTCTTGCCGTTGGTAGCGTTGCGCACCACCTTCAGGGAGTCTTCAATCGATTGCGAGCCGCCGACATTGAAGTGCACGCGACCGTCGCGACCGAACTTGTTCTTGGCGTCCACCGCGATCATTTCCGACAGCTCGATCTTGCCCTTGTGCAGGTACTGGCTGGCGATCTGCGGCAGGGTATCGATCTGCTGTTTCAGCGCGTTGTTCAGGCGCGGGTTGGCGTAGCCGAAGTTGACCGCCGAGTACCACATTTGCAGGTCGAGGTAGGCCTGGTCTTCGGTGTCCCACACGTAGGAGCCTTCGCAGCGGCTGAAAATGCGCGGCGGCTCGATGTAGTGGACGGTGTCCCCGTAGGAGCAATACTTGGCTTCTTTATCCAGAAGCACCTGGTCTTCGGCGGTAGCGATGCGGATATCAGACATGATGGAAGAGTTCCTGAGAGTCGGTAGCAAAGGAGGTGGCGTTGGCGGCAAGGCTCTGCGGGAACCGCGCCAGCAGTGCGGTCACTTCGGCGAAGGTGTCGAAGCGCGCGTGGGGGATGGCATTGGCGGTGCAGTACTCGGCGAGGCTGCCCTTGGCGAATACGAAGTCGGCGGTGGACGCCACGCACATGTCGGACTTGCCGTCGCCGATCACCAGTACCCGCTTGTTGCCTGGCGTGGATTTGCACTTGCAGTTGCCGGATGCAGCGCGGCAGGCATCGCTGGAATACGGAAAGTCGATGCGCCAGCTGTTCTGGTCGACCTGGCGCAGGCGGTTGGCGAGGATCGGCAGCAAGGTCACGTAGTTGCGCGACAAAATCCGCGCAATGCCTTGCTCGATGCCGTCGCTGACCACTTCCAGGCTCGCCCCCAGGCCGAGGACGTGATCGACGAAGTCCGGAAAGTCCGGGTCGATCTCGACGCTGTCGAAGTACGCCAGCAGCTCGCTGGGCGTGGCTTTGATCAGTGCCAGTTGGCGGCTCAGGCATTCGCGTGAACCGATATGCCCGTCCAGCCATTGCTGCTCGATGGTTTCCCACTCGGGGCCGGCGAAGCGTTGGAGGACGTTGTCGATGACATCGGTGGGCGTGATGGTCCCGTCGAAGTCACACACGATATGCCAGTCAATCATCTGCGTTTACCTTGAAGAGGGCGCGCTGCATGCGCTTGCACCAGGGGTAGAGCAGAGACTGTGCCAACTGGCCATCACCCCGTGGGGCTGGGGCTTTGCTCGGGGTACGGAGGTGATAAGTGTCGTGGAAGCTACAATTTTTGTAGCTTGCTACAAACAAGATGAGTGCTTGCACGGCCGCCATGCTTTGCGCGTTCATGCGCGGGTATTCAATCAAGGAACAGTGACCATGTTGAGGATCACCCGCGCGGCATTCGCCGGTTTACTTGGCCTGTGGAGTGTCTCCAATGCCGCGTTGGCCGACGGCATCAGCGGTGAAGTAGGCGCCGGCCTGAGCTACCAGCCCCACGACCCGACCGGCAGCCGCTACGAAACCCGGCCCGTGCCCTATGTGGACCTGGACTGGGGCAATGTCAGCCTCAGCACCGACGACGGCCTGACCTGGAGCGCGTTGAACACCCACGGTTTCAGCGCTGGGCCGTATATCAATTACCTGCAAGGACGTACTTCCAACGGCTCGCTACAGGGCCTGCGCAATGTGTCGGACATGGCTGAGATCGGTGGCTTCGTGCAGTACGCACCGGCTGATTTCTGGCGGGTCTACGCGCAGTTGGGCCAGGCCGTCGGCGGCGGCCACGCTCAGAGCGGCACGTTGGGCAAACTGGGTGGCGAACTGGGCTACCCACTGGGCGGCGGAATCATCGGCAGCAGCGGCCTGGTGGCGCATTTCGCCGACGCACGGCAGACCAACACGTTTTTCGGCGTGGACGACCACGAGGCCGCCGCCACCGGGTATCGCCCGTACAGCGCCAGCGGCGGCTTCCAGAATGTGACGCTGACCCAGAGTTTCGAATTCCCCCTGGCGCCCCACTGGTCCCTGTTGACCAGCGCCAGCTGGGTGCACTTGGTGGGCTCGGCGGCGGACAGCAGCATCGTAAAGCAGACTGGCGATGTGAACCAGGGGCAGGTGCAGACGGCGATCAGCTACAAGTTCGACTGATTCAATGTGGGAGGGGCTTGCCCCTCCCACCCATGAACATCGGGGGGCCAAGCCCCTCTACCATCAGTTCTCTTCGCCTTCGGCCAACAGGGCGATGCCGCCGATGATCACTGCAACCCCCACCCAGTGCAGCAGGCTGATATGTTCCCCCAGCCCCAGCCACGACCCCAACAGCACCACCACGAACACCAGCGAACTCAGGGGAAAGGCCAGGGACAAACTGCTGCGCCGCAGGATCAGCATCCACACGAAAAACGCGCCGATGTAGCAGGCAATCGCCGCCAGGATGCCGGGGTTATGCGCGACTTCCACCAGCCACCGCCAATTGAAATCCATCTGCCCCAGCTGATCGCCGGCGACCTTGGTAAACAGCTGGCCGGCGCTCTCGGTGCAGATCAGCAGGGCCCACAGCACCACCGTGCCCAAGCGTTCATGCAGCCAACCGACATTGACGTTCTGCGTACTCATGCCTGCCCTCCTCCAATCGCCACCAGCATCACCCCTAACGTGATCACCAAGGTTCCCAGCCAGCGCCGACGGCTGACGGTTTCCCCCAGCACCAGCTTGCCGACGAGCACCACCCCGCAATACGCCAGCGCCGCCGCCGGAAACAGCAAGCTCAGCGGCGCGCGGGACAAAGCTTCGAGCCAGACGAAAAACTCGATCACATAGGCACCGATCCCCGCCCACAACAACGGCGCATTGAATACCTGCCCCCAGAACGCATTCAGGCGAAAGCCGCCCTCCAGCTCCGGCAAACGGTCCAGGCCCATCTTGAAACACAGCTGGCCGATCACATCGAGCACGATGGAAAACGCCACCAGCACCACTACGGTCAGGGTCACGGGAACAACTCCTCAAACAGTTCGATCAGGGCTTGATTGGTCGCGGCATTGCGCTGCAAGTCCTCAGGGCTCCAGCGCTCGGCGGGGGGTTGATCGGACTTGGCCTCCCAGCGCTTGAACGCGTTGCTGAACGCTGGCGTGGCGAACTCGCCGCACACGTCGATGCCGATAATGCGTTTGCGCGCGGCCAAGGCGCGCAGGGCCTGGAGCAAGTGGGTCAGGCGCATGCCGCCCTGGTCCCAGTTGGTGGCCGCGTCTTCGCTGGCCAGCACGTCTTTATCAACGGTGATCCACACCGCTTCGGTGGGCAGGCTGCTGATCATCTCCTCAAGAAATGCCGTCCAATCCAGCTCCGCCAGGTTGCGCCAATACAGCTGATCTTCACGCTGCTGATGCCCGGCGCCATCGCCGATCCGCCCCCACACTTTCGACGGCGCATGCTGCCAGGGAAACAGCTGTAACTGCCCGCGCCTGAGGGCCCCCAGGTTACCGCCGCGCAGTTGCGGGTTATGCAGGTCGTCACTGCATGGGCCGAGGGTGACGATGCGTTTAATCGCCGGCATTTTCAGCACACGGTTGACCCACGAGCCGCAGTGACGCTTGGGCGCAAAGCGCACCCAGTCGGGGTGATTGTCAAAGTGGATCAGGCTGACCGGCTCTTTCAAATCGGCCAGGAACGCCGGGGTGAGGTGGTGATAATCGCCGGAGCCGATAAACAGGATTTCCGGTCGCGCGTCGGTGGGCCGAGGCCGCTGGGCCAGACGTTCGACGAAGCGCTTCCAGGTGTTTGCGGTGGACCACAGCCGCAGCTTGGGGCCCAGGTCCAGCAGGTCGATACGCGTGGCCTGGCCGCTGGCCAACCGCCGGGCAATCGGCGCCTGCGCAGTGAGGCTGTGGTCAAGATCGAGAATATTCAAGGCAGTGTTCCCCTAAGGCTTTAGGGGGTCAATGCAAGGCGCGGGCCAGCACTTACTCCAAGCACACTGCCATACCCTGTGGGAGAGGGCTTGCCCTCGATAGGTGGTTGGAGCGCTACAAGCGCTGACCGACACTCAGCCATCGAATCGTCGCAGCGCCCCTCCCACCTTTGGAGAGGGGGCTCTAGTTTTTGGCTTCGTTGATGATCTGGCGAATCGCGCCCACAAAGGCTTCGGCCGGTTGGCCACCGCTCACGGCGTACTGGTCGTTGAACACGATGGTGGGCACCGAACTCACGCCCCGGGAAACCCACAGTTGCTCCTGCTCGCGAACGTCGGCGGCGTATTCGTCGCTGGCGAGGATCTGGGCTGCGCGCTGGATATCCAGGCCGACGCTTTCGGCGATGATCGCCAGGGTGGCGTGGTCGGAGGGGTTCTGCTGGTCGGTGAAGTAGGCCTTGAACAAGGCTTCCTTGAGGTTGTACTGCAAGCCTTCAAGGCCGGCCCAATGCAGCAGGCGGTGCGCATCGAACGTGTTGTAGATGCGGCTCTGGCCATCGGTGCGAAAGGCAAAGCCCAACGCCGCGCCCAGATCGCGGATGCGCGCGCGATTGGCCTGGGACTCTTCAGCGCTGGAGCCGTATTTCTCGGTGATGTGTTCGACGATGTTCTGCCCTTCGGCCGGCATGTTCGGGTTGAGTTCGAACGGCTGGAAGTGGATCTCGGCCTGTACCTCGGCGCCCAGTTGGTCCAGGGCATCGGTCAGGCCGCGCAGGCCGATGATGCACCAGGGACAGGACACATCGCTGACGAAATCGATTTTCAGGGGAGTACTCATGCTAGGCAACCTCGCAGGCCATATGCGCCATAAAGGTTGCACCATACACCAATGTCACAACACCTTCGAAGGCGCCACGGGCTCGATGCGTGCCCAGTGCGCGGCATCCTCGCGATGGGCTTGCAGGTACGGCAGCACCGCCGTCAGCAGCGGCGCCTTGAACGCTTCCTGAAACCGGTGGGCCATGCCTGGGATCAGCTTCAACTGGCTACCCTGGATATGCGCCGCCAGGTGCACGCCGTGCATCACCGGCAGCAACGGGTCGGCGGTGCCGTGGACCACCAGCGTCGGCACGCGCAGCTGGTTGAGCAAAGGCACGCGGCTGGGTTCGGCGAGGATCGCCATGATCTGGCGCTTCACGCCTTCGGGGTTGAACGCGCGATCATAGGACAGCGCCGCCTGGTGCAGCAGAGCCTGGCGATCGTCCTTGATGTTTGGGCTGCCCAGTGCCGCCAGCAGATCGGCCTGTTGCTCCAGAGCGACTTCGCGATTGGGCGCGCTGCGCCGCGACAACAACTGCACAAGCGCCGCGTTCGGCGCCGGCAGCCCTTCGGCGCCGGAGCTGGTCATGATCAGGGTGAGGCTCTCGACCCGCTGCGGCGCCATGGCCGCCAGGTGCTGGGCGATCATGCCGCCCATGCTGGCGCCGAGTACGTGAAATTGCTGGATCTGCAACGCATCCATCAGGCCCAAGGCGTCGTCGGCCATATCGGTCAGGGTGTAGGGCGCCGACACCGGCAGGCCGAGCTTGTAGCGCAGCACTTCAAAAGTCAGGTTGGCGCTGGCCGGCGCTTGGCGCCAAGTGGACAGGCCGACATCACGGTTGTCATAGCGGATCACCCGAAAGCCTTGCTGACACAGGGCGACTACCACTTCATCCGGCCAATGGATCAGTTGCCCGCCCAGGCCCATCACCAACAACAAGGCCGGGTCCGAAGCACGGCCGATGCTTTGATAGGCAAGGCTCACCTGATCCAGATCGACCGTTTGGGTCGGGACGTTGATATCGCAACGGGAGGCCGCAAAAGACGGCAGGCCGAACAGCAAGGCGGCCAATAAAAACAACACACGCATGAAAAACACCAAAACGCAGAACCCCAGTAGAGCGCGAGTCTGATGAAGTTTGTTCAAGCGCGCTGCCACAGTTCCATGACAGTTTGATGAAGAGTGCCCGGTGGTCATGGTCGACATGCTTTGCAACATGAGCCAAACTCACGCCATTGCACTTCAACACAAATTGCCCTCATGGAGAGCCCGTGCTCGAAATCCGTCACTTAAAGACCCTGCACGCCCTGCGCGAAGCCGACAGCCTGGTGGAAGCCGCCGAGCGCCTGCATTTGACGCAATCGGCGCTGTCCCACCAGTTCAAGGAGCTGGAGGAACGCCTGGGCATGCCGCTGTTCGTGCGCAAGACCAAACCGCTGCGCTTCACCAGCGCCGGCCTGCGCCTGCTGCAATTGGCCGATGCCACCCTGCCCTTGCTGCGCGGCGCCGAGCGCGATATCGCGCGCCTGGCCGGCGGCACCGCCGGGCGCTTGCACATGGCGATCGAATGCCACAGTTGCTTCCAATGGCTGATGCCGACCATCGACCAATTCCGCGACGCCTGGCCGGAAGTCGAGCTGGATTTGGCCTCCGGTTTTGCCTTCGCCCCGCTGCCGGCCCTGGCCCGTGGCGACCTGGACCTGGTGGTGACCTCCGACCCGCTGGAGCTGCCGGGCATCACCTATGTACCGTTGTTCACCTACGAGGCGATGCTGGCCGTGGCCAATCAGCATGCGCTGGCGAACAAGTCGTATATCGTGCCGGAAGACTTGCTCAGCGAAACCCTGATCACCTACCCGGTGGAACGCGACCGCCTGGACATCTTCACGCGCTTTCTGGAACCGGCCGACGTGGAACCGGCCCAGGTGCGCACCTCCGAGCTGACGGTGATGATGATGCAACTGGTGGCCAGCGGCCGTGGCGTGTGCGGCATGCCCCATTGGGCGCTGCATGAATACAGCTCGCGCGGCTACGTAAAGGCTAAGCGCCTGGGTGAGAAAGGGTTGTTCGCGACGTTGTACGCCGGCATTCGCGCCGACATGTTGGATGCGCCGTATATGCGCGACTTCCTGCTGACGGCCAAGGACACGTCGTTTTCCACGTTGGACGGGGTGAGTGCGGTGCGCTGATGGGGCGGGTCAGCCGACACAGCGTTACTGGCCAGCCGTTAGGATTTGCGTAGATGCCTATAAGCATCGGGGGCAAGCCCCCTCCCACCGTTGATGTCATTGCCTGGGCGGGATCATACGGCGCACTAACGCGCCGGCCTCAGTTAACCCTGAGTTCGCGCCACATATGGATCTTGTCGAAGTAGTCCTCCCCCACTCGCACCGCCAGCGGTTCCAGGCCGTATTGGATAAAGCCGCAGCGTTGGTACAGCGTGAACGCTGCGGTGTTGCCGGCGGTGACGGTGAGTTGGATGACTTTAAGGCGCGGGTGCCGCCGTGCTTCGGCCAGCGCCGCTTCCACCAGCCGGCGGCCCAGCCCCTGTTGCTGGGACTGCGTGGTCACGTACATGCCGAACAACGTGACCTTGTGCCGCGCCTTTTCCCGGGGTTCGAAAGCCAGGCCGACAATCCCGGCCAATCGCTCGCCGTCAAAACCGCCCAGCAGGCTATCCAGCGGGTTGTCGAGGCGCTTCTGCCACCAGCTCAAGGGCATGGCGGCGCGTTCGGCCACGCTGGAGGTGAATGCCTGGGGGTAGGTGTCGTAAGCCTCCAACATCAACGCCCGATAAGCCTCGGCATCCTCGGGCCCCAGCGCACGGATCAGCATGGGCGTCAGGCCGGGGTGGCCAGGGACGAGCGATAGAACGGCAGGATCAGGTCACGGGTCAGGGGCGCCAGGACCAGGCCGCCGTCACCGGCCGGGTCGATCCAGCGCACTTCCTCGATCTCGGCGGCGGGGGCCACGGGTACGTCGATGTTGACCTGGAACAGCTCGGCTTCCACGGTGCAACCCGGCTCGTTAGCCGCCGGGGCCGAGAAGTGGCCTAAGTAGGCCGCCGCTTCAGGGTCGATACGCAGGTTCAGTTCCTCGAACAGCTCACGGGCCAATGCTTCGGCGGGTTGCTCGCCGGCGTCGATCTTGCCGCCCGGTTGCATAAAAGCCTGGGTGCCGCGTTTACGCACCAGCAGGGTCTGGCCGTCGTCGCCGATCAGGAGGGCGGCGGCGATGCGGATAGTGGTGGACATACGATAAAAACCTTGCATTCAAATCAGTGAAAATCACCGCCCAAGGCTCACGCCTCGTCCGGTTCCTTGATAAAGACGCTGTACTTGGCCCCCTCCATCGCCTCGAACGCAATCAGCTTGTCCACCAGCGGTAGGTTCAGCACCTTGCCGGCGTTGAGCAGCAGCATGCCGTTGTCGGCGTTGAGGTTGCGCGCCAGGATCATACCGTCCTGCAGTTCCCGGGTGGTCAGCACCTTGACGGTCGGGTCGCCCAGGGTCACGTCGCTGAGGAAGGTGGCGCAGGCCTGCACAAAGCCCTCGATCAACTCCGGATCATACAGACGCCCGGCGTATTTGCGGATGAACAACAGCGCTTCGTCGCTGTTCATCTGCCGCTCCAGGATCAGGCCTTTTTGCAGTTCGATAAAATCCACCGCCAGCTTCAGCAGGCGCGAACCGAAGGGAATCGCATCACCCTTGAGGTGATCGGGAAAGCCGCTGCCGTCCCAGCGCTCCTGGTGATGACGAATGATCCGCGCGGCATCTTTCATCGGTTCCAGGGTCATCAACAGCGATTCGCTCTGGGTCGGATAACCGCGATAGCGCTCACGGTCGGTGCTGTGCAGCTTGTCCGCCGGTTCCATCAGCATGCTGTCGGTCCAGCTCAGCTTGCCGATGTTGTACAGCGCGGCCGCCATGGCCAGATCGCGGGCACTGGACTCGTCGATGCTCTGCGCTGCGCAATACACGCGCACCAGTTCGATCAGCGCGCGGTTGGTTTGCTTGCTCTTGGGCAAGCGCAGGTTGGCCAGCAGCGAAAACACTTCGGTGCCGGTCACGTAGCTGCGCTTGAGCTCGTCGTAGGCCAGGTCGAGCATATCGGCGGTCTGCTGCAACTCGCTGGTGCGCGCCGCCACGCGTTTTTCCAGGGTGGCGTTCAATTGCTTGAGCTGCTCGTTCTGAACCTGGGTCAGACGCTCCAGGCGCTGATGCTCCAGGGTCTGGCGCAAGACCAGCTGCAGTTCTTCGTCATTCCAGGGCTTGCTGATGTAGCGGTGGATATGCCCTTCGTTGATCGCCTTGACGATCGTCGGCAGGTCGGCGTAACCGGTGAGCAGGATGCGGCTGGTGCCGGGGTACAGCCGATGGACCTCGGCCAGTAACTGCGCGCCGTCCATGCCCGGCATACGCGCGTCGGTCATCACCAGGTCGATGGGTTGGGCGGCCATGATGTCCAGGGCCTGGGCGCCGCTGCCCGCCAGCACCACGTCGAAAGGCTGGCCGCGCAGCAGGCGGCGCAGGCTGTTTAGGATCGACTCTTCATCGTCGACCAACAAAATCGTGGGTTTCGTCGCCAGTTGTTCATCCATGCCTACGCGCCTTCAAATTAAACGGAATTGAGCTAAATTGAACCGTCTTGCCAAGCCACTTTCCCTCGCCCAAGGCGCGGGGTCGATTTGACGCCAACTGGCCATCAATTTCAAGGTAGCTCGGCTATGCTGTCACAGTAGTCGGCCCCCCCCAAGAAGTGAAACCAGGGAAGGAATCGTTATGCCGTCGAGCCTTTTGCCAGCGCGGAATGCAGACTCAACTCGGGCCAACCGCCGCATTCTGATCGTCGACGACACTGTGTCGATTCACGAGGACTTTCGAAAGATCTTGTGCGCCGACGCAGACGGCGAGCCGTCTCTGGATAGCCTTGAGGAAACCCTGTTCGGCACTCCCGCTGCTCCCCGCCAGGTGTTCGAGTTGGATTCGGCCTACCAGGGCCAGGAAGCACTGGCACTGGTGAGCCAGGCCCTGGCCGCCAATGCCCCCTACGCCATGGTGTTTATCGATATGCGCATGCCGCCCGGCTGGGATGGCCTGCAAACCATCGAACAGCTGTGGAACGTCGACCCCAACCTGCAGATCGCCCTGTGTACGGCGTATTCCGACTATTCCTTCGAGGCCATCGAGGCACGGCTGAAGTACAACGACCAGCTGCTGATCCTGAAAAAGCCCTTCGACCACTTGGAGATCCGCCAGATGGCCAGTGCGCTGACGTGGAAATGGCAACTGGCTCAGGACGTGGCCCGAAAGGTGATCGGCTTGGAGCGCACCATCGAAGAACGAGTGCAGGAACTGCTGAAAGTCTCGCACCTGCTGCAATACGACGCGCTGACCGAGCTACCCAACAGCACGCTGCTGGGGGACCGCCTGACCCAGGCTATCGCCCTTGGCCGGCGGCACGACACGCAACTGGCGGTGATGTTCATCGGCCTCGACCGCTTCAAACGCATCAACAATGCCCTGGGCTATCCGGTGGGCGACGAAGTGCTGCAACAGGTCAGCCGCAGCCTGGTGGCAACGGTGCGCGACTCCGATTCGGTGTTTCGCTACGGTTCCGATGAGTTTGTGATCGTGCTCCACGATGTCCAGCACCCTCAGCAAACCCAACACATCGCCGACAAAGTGCTCAGGACCATCAGCGCGACGCGGCATGTGGCCGGGCATGACCTGAGCGTCACCGCGAGCCTGGGCATCAGCATCTACCCCAATGACAGTTGCAACGCAGTGGAATTGATCAAGCACGCCGAAACCGCCATGCACACCAGCAAGGAACGCGGCGCGAACGTTTTCAGTTTTTACACCAAAGATATGAACCTGCGCGCCCAACGCCAGCAAAATCTGGAGAGCGCGATTCGCCAGGCCCTGGAGCGCGATGAATTTGTGCTGCACTACCAACCCAAACTGGACCTCAGGTCCGGGCGCATCGTCGGCGCGGAGGCGCTGATACGCTGGTTTCAACCGCGCTCGGGGTGGGTCAGCCCGGCCGATTTCATCCCGGTGGCCGAGGACAGCGGCCTGATCGTGCCGTTGACCCAATGGGTGCTGCGCCAGGCTTGCGAGCAGGCGCAAGCCTGGCGCGGCATGGGCTTGCCGCCGTTGTGCATGTCAGTGAATGTCTCGCCCATCGACTTTCGCCAGCGCGACTTCGTCGACAACCTGGCCGCGATCCTCAAGCAAAGCGGCCTGCCGCCCGCTCGGCTGGAGCTGGAAATCACCGAAAGCGTGCTGATGCAGAACGTCGATGAAACCGTGGACATCCTGCAAAAGATCAAGGCCATGGGCGTGCGCCTGGCGCTGGATGACTTCGGCACCGGTTACTCCAGCCTCAGTTACTTGCGGCGCTTTCCCATCGATGTGTTGAAAATCGACCAGTCGTTTGTGCGCGGCCTGAACGTAAATAGCCAGGACGCGCAACTGATCAGCGCTATCATCGGCATGGGCAAAAGCCTGGAACTGAACATCATTGCCGAAGGGGTCGAAACCGTCGAACAGCTGAATTTCCTGAAAACCCAGCAGTGCGAAGAAGGCCAGGGCTTTCTGTTCAGCAAGGCCGTACCGCCCAAGGATTTCGCTCAAATGCTGCAAGTGGGCAGCGCCACACTGATGCCCACCCCATAGCCCCATGCCTGCAAGGAGTGCTCGCTTGAGCGAAGTCTCACGTTACCGTTTCGGCGTCATGCTGGTGTTGTGGTCGGGGCTGGTTCAGCCGCTGTCGGCTGCACCGTTGAATGAGGCGCTCAAACCGCTGCCGCCGGTGCCCACCCTGGACCCGGCCAAGGTCGAGCTGGGCCGCCGACTGTTCAACGAACCGCGCCTGTCGGTCAATAACACCTTGTCATGCGCCAGCTGCCATCACCTGGAAACCGGTGGCGCCGACAACAAGCCATTTTCCCTGGGCTTCGACGGCAAGCCGGTGGCGATCAATACCCCGTCGGTGTTCAACGCCAGCCTGAATTTCAAACAGTTCTGGAACGGCCGGGTGGACACCCTGCAAGCCCAGATCGAACAGGTGGTGATCAGCCCGGTGGAAATGGGCAGCGACTGGAACACCGTGGTGCAGAACCTCTCCGCACTGCCCGACTATCAGACCACCTTCAAACAGACCTACCCCGACGGGGTCACGGCCGCCAATGTGCAGAATGCCCTGGCCACCTATGAGCAAACGCTGCTGACCCCCAATTCGCGCTTCGATCAGTACCTGCTGGGCAACACCGAGATCCTTACGATCCAGGAAAAGTACGGCTACCAGCGCTTCAAGGATTACGGCTGCATCGCCTGCCACCAGGGCATCAATATCGGCGGCAATATGTTCCAGAAGTTCGGCGTGATGGGCGATTACTTCAAAGCCCGCGGCAACCCGGTCGAAGCCGACCTGGGCCGCTACCTGGTGACCCAGGACGAGGAAGACCGCCATGTATTCAAAGTGCCGAGCCTGCGCAATGTGGCAGTGACCGCGCCGTATTTTCACGATGCTTCGGCCAAAACCCTGGAAGAAGCCGTCGACGTGATGTTCAAGTACCAGTTGGGGCGCAACCCTAACCAGGAAGACAAAGACTTGATCGTGCAGTTTCTCAAGACGCTGACCGGTGAATGGGCGGGCAAGCCACTATGACGACTCAATCGCGCCGTCGCTTCACCCAAATCGTGCTGGGCCTGGTAACCCTACTGCTGGCCTCGACTCTGGTGTTTCTGTACCTGAAGGCCGCTCGTGACCAGACCGCCAGCTACACCCAGTCGCGGGACTTGATCCGCCAGTTGCAACAACTCAATGCGCAGTGGGACAGCGAAGTGCTCAAGGCCAGGATCGCGATCACCCACAACTATGATCCCCTGGTCACGCCCCTCACGGAGATGACGCGGATCTGGGCCGAATTGAACAGCCGCGACACCTACCACAACCCGATCGACCTGAGCAGTTGGCAGGCCACGCAAACCGCCTACCAGACGGCAATGCAAGAAAAAGCCCGGCTGGTGGACCAGTTCAAATCCCACAACGCGGTGCTGCGCAATTCCCTGGCGTTCCTGCCGACCGCCGAAGACGACATCCAGGCCCAGTTCAATCGCCTTGACGACGAAGGTCGGCTGCAGTTGCAAGGCGTGGCCACCGACACCTACGACCTGCTGCTCAGCAGCCTGGAATTCGCTCAAGTCACCAGTGACGATCGGGCTGCCGACATCCTGGTGGGCCTGGGCAAACTGGCTACCAATAAGGAACAGCTACCGAGCGAATTCCAGGGCCCGGTCGAGCTGCTGAGCAATCACATTTCGCTGATCCTGCGCGAACAACCGGTGGTCAACAACCTTCTTGAGCGGATTGCCGACGTGCCCGTGGCCGAACGTCTGGACGACCTGACCACCCACCTCGACCAGGACCAGCAGGCAGCCGACCGCATCGACCATCAATACCACCGCTATCTACTGATTTTCTCGACCTTGCTGGTGGCGATGCTGCTCTACCTGGCCGTGCGCCTGTTGCGCAGCTTCGCCGAGATCAACCGGGTCAACCGCCAGTTACAGGCCGCCAACGAAACCCTGGAACAACGCGTGGAGCGGCGCACCCAGCAGCTCAAGGATGCCCAGAGCGAACTGCTCGACAGCGCGCGCCAAGCCGGCATGGCCGAAATCGCGACCAACGTGCTGCATAACGTGGGTAACGTGCTCAACAGTGTGAACATCTCCGCCGACCTGGTCACCCGCAAACTGCGCAGCAGCAAAGCGCTGGGGCTGGGCAAGGCCATGCAGTTGATCAATGAGCACAAGGCCGACCTGGGTACCTTTCTCACTGAAGATGAGAAAGGCAAGCTGCTGCCCGGTTACCTCAACCAACTGGTGGACGCCATCGCCGTGGAGCAGCAGGGCATGACCGATGAGTTGGCGCAGTTGAGCAAAAGCGTGGACCACATCAAAGACATCGTCTCCACCCAGCAATCCTATGCCGGTGCCGCCACGCTGTTGGAGCCGGTGCATATCAGCGACTTGATGGAGGATGCCCTGCGCATGAACGCCGGCGCCTTGAGCCGGCATCACGTCACGGTGGTAAAGGAATATGCCCCCGTGCCGGAAATCCTCGCCGACAAACATCGCCTGCTGTTGATCATGGTCAACCTGATCAGCAACGCCAAGTACGCCATGTCCAATCTCAACGACCGCCCGAGACAGATGACCCTCAAAGTCCAGGCACTGGCAGACAACACCTTGCAGATCAGCGTGAAAGACGACGGCGAAGGCATCCCCGCCGAGAACATGACGCGGATCTTCACCCACGGTTTTACCACCCGCAAAGAAGGCCACGGCTTCGGCCTGCACAGCTGCGCGCTGGCCGCCGTCGAAATGAGTGGCCAGCTCAGCGCCCACAGCGACGGGCCTGGCCTGGGCGCGATCTTTACCCTGACGATTCCCATGACCCCAGCCGGAAGTCCTGCATGAACCAGCCTCCCAATCGACGCATCCTGTTGATCGACGACACGCCGTCGATTCACGACGATTTCCGCAAGATCCTGATGCCGACCGTTGAGACCAACCAGGCTCTCGACGACTTGGAATCGGCGCTGTTCGGCGACACCGATAAACCCGAGGTCCAGGCGTTCGAATTGCACTCGGCCTATGGCGGCGAAGAAGGCCTGCAATTGCTCAGTGCAGCCATGGCGGACAAGCGCCCCTACGCCCTGGCGTTCGTCGATATGCGCATGCCTCAAGGCTGGGACGGCGCCAAGACCATCGAAGAGTTATGGAAAGTCGACCCCGGCCTGCAAGTGGTGGTGTGCACGGCTTATACGGATTACTCCTGGGATGACCTGCTGTACCGCCTCAAAGGCCATGATCGCCTGCTGATCCTGAAAAAGCCCTTCGACAACATCGAAGTGCAACAGATGGCCAACACGCTCTCCAACAAGTGGGACATGGCCCGCCGCGCCTCCTTGCAAACCAGCCACCTGGAGCAACTGGTGGCGCAACGCACCCTGGCGCTGACCCAGACCAGCGAAGCGTTGCAACAGGAAATCGACGAGCGCAAGCAGTTGGAGAGCCAACTGGTGCAGTCGGAAAAACTCGCGTCCCTGGGGCAACTGGCGGCTGGCGTAGCCCATGAGATCAACAACCCGGTGGGGTTTATCTCCTCCAACCTCAGCACCCTCGACAGCTACTTCAATCAGTTGCAGCAGATGCTCGATGCCTACCGGCAGGTCGAGGACAGCCTCGCCTCGGTCGAACAGCGCGATGCGCTCAAAACCCTGCGCAACGAACTGGAGCTGGACTTTCTCAAGGAAGACATTCCCATCCTGATCAAGGAGTCCAAGGAAGGCATCGGGCGGGTGGTGCAGATCGTCAAGGACCTGAAAAACTTCTCGCGGGTGGACAATGACCAGACCTGGCAATGGGCCAATCTGCAACAGGGCATCGACTCCACCCTCAACATCGTCGCCAGCGAGCTCAAGTATAAGGCCGACGTGATCAAGCACTACAGCGCGTTGCCGGAAATCGAATGCCTGGCCTCGCAACTTAACCAAGTGGTGATGAACCTGGTAATCAACGCCGCCCAGGCCATGGGCCCCGAGCGAGGCACGATCACCATCAGCAATGGGGTGGAGGGCGATAACGTGTGGCTGGAAGTCGCCGATAACGGCTGCGGCATTGCGCCCGAAACCGTGCAGAAAATCTTCGATCCGTTCTTCACCACCAAACCGGTGGGGGAAGGCACGGGCCTGGGGCTGTCACTGTCCTACGGCATTATCAAAAAGCACCACGGCGATATTTCCGTGCGCAGCGAGCCGGGCAAGGGCACGACGTTTCGCGTGGTTTTGCCGATTCGGCAAACGGCGGCCTGAGGGTGTAGCCCCCAACGCGCCTCAGGCCAGGGCTGACAGGCGCGACTAATGCGTTCGGGCGGCGGCGCGCGATGCATCACACCGTGGCCGTCGCGTTTGAAAACCCCATGGTCCTGGCAGCGAAGCCCGCTTCCGCCACTGGTCTAAAACACTTGCCAACCTGTTATTTCTGACAGTAGACACTTTGCCCTTCCCGCTCAAAACTTCAGGCAAGCAGCACGGTTGCCTGCGTCGTACCGATCGTGGTGCCTGGATTTCTATCTCCAAGGAAAGGCCGCCATGTCTACACGCCGCGAGTTTCTGACGTACGCTTCGCTGGCCGCACTCCTGCCAGCCCTGAATCGGACAGCCCTGGCGGCCGAGCAGGCCAGCCCCTTTTCTTTCGAGCAATTGATCGAACAGGCGCAAGCCGACGCCTTGAAACCCTACATCTATCCAAGCACCGCCTCGGCAGCACTACTGGAAAAACTGGATTACCGCGCCCACGGCCAGATCCGTTTTAAATCCGAGCAGGCCCTGTTCGCCAAAGGCCCTGGGCAATTTCCCGTGACCTTCTTCCACTTGGGTTCGTTCTTTCGTAGCCCCGTCAGGATGTATGTGTTGGACAACGGCGCGGCCCGCGAGATCGTCTACGACCCGGCACACTTTGACATGCCCGCCGATAGCCCGGCGCACGCCCTGCCTCGTAACAGTGGGTTCGCCGGTTTTCGTATCCAGGAAAGTCGTTTGGGCAACCAAGCCAAGTTGGCGTGGCAACAGAACGATTGGGTGGCGTTTCTCGGCGCCTCGTACTTTCGTGCCATCGGCGAGCTCTACCAATACGGCTTGTCGGCGCGAGCGATTGCACTGGATGTGGCCCAAGCCGGCAAAGCCGAGGAATTCCCGGACTTCACCCACATCTGGTTTGAACCGCCCAAGCACGAACACGCCCAATCCATGACGCTCTATGCGCGGCTCGATGGGCCCAGCCTCTGTGGCGCGTACCGTTTCGTGATCAGCCGTCAGCAGGGCGTGATCATGGAGGTCGACTGCACGTTCTTCCTGCGCCATAACGTCAGCCGATTGGGCATCGCGCCGGTTACCTCGATGTTCTGGTTCAGCGAAGCCGCCAAACGCACTGCCGCCGACTGGCGTCCCGAAGTCCACGACAGTGACGGCCTGGCGCTGTGGACCGGCAACGGCGAACGCCTCTGGCGCCCCTTGAACAACCCGCCGCGCACGATGGTGTCGGCCTTCAGTGATCGTCAGCCCAAGGGGTTTGGCCTGTTCCAGCGTGATCGCAACTTCGACCACTACCTCGATGGCGTGAATTACCAGCGGCGTCCCAGCCTGTGGGTCGAACCGTTGGGGGATTGGGGCGAAGGCAGCGTGCAACTGATGGAAAACGGCACCGATGACGAGATCCACGACAACATCGTGGCGATGTGGGTGCCCTCGACCCCAGCGGAAGCGGGCAATCGTTATACGCTACGTTATCGCTTGCACTGGCTGGCCGATGAGCCGTACCCATCGTCCCTGGCGCGCTGCGTGGCGACGCGCCTAGGCAAGGGGGGTCAACCCGGTCTGGCGCGACCGGCGGGGATGCGTAAGTTCGTGGTGGAATTTCAAGGCGCGCCCTTGGAAAAGCTCGCAACCGGCATCAAGCCCGAGGCGGTGATCAGCTGTTCCAGAGGCGAACTCAGCCTGATCTTTACCGAACCTGTGCCGGACGGTGTGGCAGGCCATTGGCGCGCTCAGTTCGATCTGACCGTCGACGGTCAAGACCCCGTGGAGTTGCGGCTGTTCCTGCGCCTGGAGGGGCAGCCGTTATCAGAGACCTGGCTGTATCAGTACCACCCCTTCCGCTCGGAATCGACGGCCATCGGCACCCCCTGGCCAGCTGACAACGTCCCGCCGTCATGAAACTTTACCGTCAATTAGCCCTGCTCTACCTGGCGCTCAGCATAAGCGTCGGCGTGCAGGCCATTGAGCAGGACCCGGTGGAAGACCTGCTGCGGCAGATGACGCTGGAAGAAAAAATCGACCAGCTCAGCCAGTTGGGTGTCCAGATCACACCGACCGGTCCGGTCATCAATAACGGGCAGTTGCCGCCGGCGTCCATCAACACCGTCGGTTCGGTGCTCGGTGCCTACGGTGCTGAGCAGACCCGGCAGTTGCAGGAGCAGGCCGTCACCCAATCGCGCCTGCATATCCCGCTGTTGTTTGCCTATGATGTGATCCACGGTTTCCGCACGATATTTCCCGTGCCACTGGCGGAGGCCGCTGCCTGGGACACCGACCTTGCTTATCGCACCGCTCGTGCCGCCGCCATCGAAGCCACGGCCAGCGGCGTGCATTGGACCTTTGCGCCAATGGTCGACATTGCTCGCGACCCGCGCTGGGGGCGTGTGGTGGAAGGCGCCGGTGAAGACCCCTTTCTCGGTGCCGCGATGGCTGAGGCCAAGGTCCGGGGCTTTCATGGCGCAGGCCCCTCGGACAATTCTTCGATGCTGACGACCGCCAAACACTTCGTGACCTACGGCGCGGCGGAAGGCGGCCGCGACTACAACGGCGCCGACCTGTCGGAGCGCACCTTGCGCGAGGTGTATTTACCGCCGTTCCGCGCAGCGGTGGCGGCCGGAGTCGACGGGATCATGCCGTCGTTCAACGAGTTGGCCGGAACTCCTCTGCACAGCCACAAGGCGCTGCTGACCGGTGTACTGCGGGACGAGTGGCGGTTCGACGGTCTGATCGTCAGTGATTACAACGCCATCTGGGAACTGAACCAGCATGGCATCATCGCTGTGCCGGCCGACGCGGCACGGCTGGCGTTCACCGCCGGGGTGGACATTGAAATGGCCAGCCAGACCTACCGGCAGTACTTGCCCTCACTGGTGCGCGCGGGCCAGGTGTCTTTGGCCACCGTGGACGAGGCGGTGCGCCGCGTGCTCAAGGCCAAGCAACGCCTGGGGCTGTTTGCCGACCCCTACCGCTACAGCGATGAAGCCCGGCAACGGGCCAATCTGCTCACACCGCAGCACCGTGCCTTGGCACGGGAGGCCGCGCAAAAATCCATCGTACTGCTGAAAAACACCGATGCGCTGCTGCCGTTGCCCAAGAGCCTGCGCAAGGTGCTGGTGGTCGGCAGCCTGGCCACAGACGCCGACAGCACACTCGGCCCATGGTCAGGGGTGGGACTGGCCGCGGACTCCATCACGGTGCTGCAAGGCATTCGCAGCGCCGTCGACCCAGACACCGAGGTGACTTACCTGCCCGGCACTGCGCCCAACAGCGAACAAATCGAGGATTTGCGCTCGATCCGCCAGGCTGCCCGCTCTGCCCAGGTGGTGGTTGCCGTGCTTGGCGAAAGCGCCAACCAGAGTGGTGAAGCGCGCAGTCGCACGCATCTGGGCTTGCCGGGCGCCCAGGACGCGCTGTTGCGCGAGCTGCTGGCTACGGGCAAACCCGTGGTCATCGTGCTGATGAACGGCCGCCCGCTGGTGTTATCCGACACCGTTGCCCAGGCTCCGGCGCTGCTGGAGACTTGGTTTCTGGGCAGCGAAACGGGGCACGCGGTGGCCGATATTCTGTTCGGTGACGTCAACCCAAGCGGCAAACTGCCCATCACCTTTGCCCGTAACGTCGGGCAAATCCCCCTCTACTACGCCTATAAAAACACCGGTCGCCCGCCCAGTGGCGAGGGCTTGTACACCTCCACTTATATTGATTCACCGTGGAGTGCGCTGTACCCGTTCGGCTTCGGCCTGAGCTACACCACGTTCAGCTACGCCACGCCACACCTCAGCGCCGATCGGATTGCCTCCACCGACACGCTGACGGTGCAAGTGAACGTCACCAATACCGGCCAGCGCGCAGGCGACGAAATTGTGCAGTTGTACCTGCGCGATGACGTCGCCAGTGTGACCCGCCCGGTCCGCCAGTTACGCGGCTTTCGCAAGGTCCACTTGGAGCCCGGTGAAACGCGCACGGTGAGTTTTACCCTGGACGCGCAGGACTTTGCCTTGCTCGACGAGCACTGGAGAACGATGGTCGAGGCCGGCCGCTTCAGCGTGTTCGTCGGGGCCGACTCGACCACCGACAACCAGGCGCGGTTCGAGGTCACGGACAGCCGCGTGCTGTCTGGCGCGGGGCCGTCCGGGCGGCCTTGAGTGCAGGCGGCGGTTGTCTGGGCCTTCGTTAGCGGCGCAGAATGCCGCACCGACCTGTAAGAGTCCGACCTCAAGGAACCCGTATGAGCCTGTCCTTGCTAAGCCGTTACGCCTTCTTTGCCGTGTGCGTCCTGTTCACCCTTGCCAGCCTGCCGTTCCTTCACTATGAGTGGGTGTGGCCGATCACGTTGGTCACCGGCGTGCTGAGCCTGATCGGCCTGTTCGACCTGTTGCAAAGCCCTCACGCGGTGCGCCGCAACTACCCGATCCTGGGCAATATCCGTTACCTGGTGGAGGCCATCCGCCCGGAAATCCGCCAGTACCTGCTGGAGTCCGACAGCGACGCCCTGCCCTTCTCCCGCGCCCAGCGTTCGCTGGTGTACTCGCGGGCCAAGAACGAGACTGCCGACAAACCCTTCGGCACCTTGATCGACGTGTACCAGTCCGGCTTCGAATTTATCGGTCACTCCATGCGCCCCGCTCCCCTGAGCGACCCCAGCGCGTTCCGTGTGATGGTCGGCGGCCCGCAATGCACACAGCCGTATTCGGCGTCGGTATTCAATATCTCGGCGATGAGCTTTGGCTCGTTGAGCGCCAACGCAATCCGCGCGCTGAACCAGGGCGCCAAGCTGGGTAACTTCGCCCATGACACCGGCGAAGGCAGTATCAGCCCTTACCACCGCGAACACGGCGGCGACCTGACCTGGGAACTGGGCAGCGGCTACTTCGGTTGCCGCACCAGCGACGGCCGTTTCGACCCGGAGCGCTTCGCCGTGCAGGCGCAGAACCCCCAGGTGCGCATGATCGAAATCAAGATGAGCCAGGGCGCCAAACCCGGCCATGGCGGCATCCTGCCTAAACACAAAGTCACCCAGGAAATTGCCGACACCCGCGGTATCCAGATGGGCGAGGACTGCATCTCGCCGTCACGCCACAGTGCGTTTTCCACGCCGATCGAGCTGATGCAGTTCATCGCCCAATTGCGTGAACTGTCCGGCGGCAAACCGGTGGGCTTCAAGTTCTGCCTGGGCCATCCATGGGAATTCATGGGCATCGCCAAGGCCATGCTGGAAACCGGCATCCTTCCGGACTTTATCGTGGTCGACGGCAAAGAAGGCGGCACCGGCGCGGCACCTGTGGAGTTCACCGACCATATCGGCGTACCACTGCGCGAAGGCTTGCTGTTCGTGCATAACACCCTGGTGGGCCTGAACCTGCGCGACAAGATCAAGCTCGGCGCCAGCGGCAAGATCGTCAGCGCGTTCGATATCGCCAGCGTGCTGGCCATCGGCGCCGACTGGGCCAACTCGGCGCGCGGCTTTATGTTCGCCATCGGTTGCATCCAGTCCCAAAGCTGTCACACCAACAAGTGCCCGACCGGCGTCGCCACCCAGGACCCGTTGCGCCAACGTGCCCTGGTGGTACCGGACAAGGCCCAGCGCGTGTTCAACTTCCACCGCAACACCCTCAAGGCCCTGGCCGAAATGCTCGCGGCGGCGGGACTGGATCACCCCTCGCAGCTGTCGGCCAAGCACCTGGTACGGCGCATGTCGGCGACGGAGATCAAGTTGTTCTCGCAGTTGCATGTGTTCCTCAAGCCAGGGGAGCTGCTGACCGGTGAAGTGAATGGTGAGTTCTATTCGCGCATGTGGCAGATGGCGCGCGCCGATAGCTTTGAACCCCTTGAAGTTGCTGCTGCCTGATCTACGCCCTCAGCCCGCCCAACTTGGGCGGGCTGTCGAGACATTCAGTAATACCCAGTCTTTGCAATTGCTTACAAATACCGCCAACCTGCGCCCGCCCGACAAGCGGCGTACGACATCGCCCTCGTAGACTTGTCCTGACTAAACCCATTTTGTTCAAGAGCCCGCTGCCATGCTGAACGGACGCGACCCACGCATCGATTTTTTTCGGGGCCTGGCGTTGATCTTCATTTTCTGGGATCACGTCCCCCACAATCCCCTCGGCCAGATCACCCTGCGCAACATCGGTTTCAGCGACGCGGCCGAGGTCTTTGTGTTCCTCGCCGGTTATGCCTCGGTGCTGGCCTACAGCAAGGTGATGGAGCGCGAGGGCTATGGCATGGCCTGCCTGAAAATCCTGCGCCGAGCCTGGGTGCTGTATGTGGTGCATATCTTCCTGCTGGCGATGCTGATGGGCATCGTGTTCTTCGCCAACAGCCATGTGGAAACCCGCGATCTGGTACAGGAAATGGGCCTGACGCACTTCATCACCAACCCGCAGCAGGCGCTGACCGACGAGTTATTGCTGCGCTTCAAACCCAATCTGATGGACCCACTGCCGCTGTATATCGTGCTGTTACTTGGGCTGCCGCTGGTGCTGCCGGCGTTGGTGCGTGTGCCGCTGGCGGTGGTGGCCGTGTCGCTGACGGTGTACCTGCTGGCGCCGAAACTGGGTTGGAACCTGGCGGCGATTGCCGACGGTGTGTGGTACTTCAACCCGGTGACCTGGCAACTGCTGTTCGTGCTCGGCGGTGCCGCGTCGATCCATGCTCGCAGGCCCCACACGCCCGATCCGCGACCATTGTCGCGCCAGCCCGTATTTATGGTCGCAGCGGCGTACAGCTTGCTGGCGGCAGTGATTACCTTGTCGTGGCGCTGGCCCCAGATTCACGATGCGCTGATGCCGACGCTGCTCAACGAGTGGTTGTACCCGATCAGCAAGACCGACTTGTCGCCGGTGCGCCTGCTGCATTTTCTGGCGTTGGCCTATGTCACCGCCAAGCTGTTGCCCACCCACGGCTGGACACAGAACTGGCCGGCCCAGCAATGCTGCCGCATGGGGCGTCATTCACTGGAAGTGTTTTGCCTGGGGGTATTGCTGGCGCCATTGGCGGATATGCTCAACGCCCAAGTCAACGATGCCTGGCCGATGCAGATCTTCAGTGCGTTGCTGGGGTTGCTGTTGATGGCGGCGCTGGCGGCCTGGCTGGAATTCAATCAGCGTTTGAGCGCGCCACGGCCGGCGCCCTTGGCCGCCAGCCGCTGACGCAAACCGGCGACCGCCTTGCGCGGTCGCCGGTTCAGGCGGTCAAGCCGACTGCGCCGCCGCTTGGGTCGGCTGCAGCTTGAACACGTAAAACAGCACCGTCAGCAGCACCAGGAACGCCGGGCCGATATACAGCGCTACGCGGGTGTCCGGGAAGTACGCCATCAGGCCCACCACCAGCACCAGGAACGCCAGGGCCAGGTAGGAACTGACCGGGTACAGCCACATGCGGTATTTCAGGTTTTTGCGTTCGGCAGGGCTCAGGCTCTTACGGAATTTGAGCTGCGCCAGCAGGATCATCACCCAGGTCCAGATCGCGCCGAAGGTGGCGATGGACGTCACCCACACAAAGACTTTTTCCGGTACCAGGTAGTTGAGCAGTACGCCCAGCAGCAACGCGGCGATCGACAGCAGCAGTGCCTTGCGCGGCACGCCGTTGCTTGAGGTGGTGGCGAAGGTCGCCGGTGCCTGGCCGTTCTGCGCCAGGCTGTAGAGCATGCGCCCGGTGCTGAAGATGCCGCCGTTGCAGGAAGACAGGGCGGCCGTGATCACCACGAAGTTGATAATGCCCGCCGCCGTCTTGATACCCAGACGCTCGAAGGTCATCACGAACGGGCTGCCCTGGGTGCCGATTTCATTCCACGGGTAGATCGACAGAATCACGAACAACGCCCCGACGTAGAACAGCAGGATGCGCCAGAACACCGAGCCGATGGCGTTGGGGATGGTCTTTTGCGGGTTGCGTGCTTCACCGGCGGTGAGGCCGATCATTTCCACGCCCAGGTAGGCGAACATCACCATTTGCAGGGACATCAGCACGCCGGTCATGCCGTTGGGCATAAACCCGCCGTGAGCCCACAGGTTGGAAATCCCCAGCGCCACACCGTCATTGCCGAAGCCGAAGGCAATGATGCCGACGCCACCGATGACCATGGCGATGATGGTAACGATCTTGATCAGGGCGAACCAGAACTCGAACTCACCGAACGCCTTGACCGCGATCAGGTTGATGGTGCCCATGCTCACCAGGGCCGCCAGAGCCCAGATCCAGCGCGGCACATCGGGGAACCAGACGCCCATGTACACCGCCACGGCGGTGATCTCGGCGACGCAGGTCACCAACCACAAGAACCAATAGTTCCAGCCGGTCAGAAAGCCCGCCAAGGGCCCGAGGTAATCCTGGGCATAGCGGCTGAACGAGCCCGCTACCGGGTTGTGCACGGCCATCTCGCCGAGGGCGCGCATGATCACCAGGATCGCCAGACCGCCGATGATGTAGGAGAGCATGATGGCCGGGCCGGCCATTTCGATGGCCTTGGCCGAACCGAGGAACAGGCCGACGCCGATACAGGCGCCCAGGGCCATCAGGCGGATATGCCGTTCACCCAGTTCGCGTTTGAGCGGGCCGCCTTGAGCGGTGTCGCCATGGGGCAGGTGGTTGCCAGAGGGCATAGGGATACAACCTCATTTTGTTATTGGATTGATCCACCGAGTCATGGGCGTTAGCGCGGATAAGCGCGGGCGCCTGAATAACCGGCCTGCCTCGTGGGCAGAACCGTCTGACAGAACAACCGTCAGATCAGCGGGCGTGCAGTATAAAAAGCTCCCAACAGGGCTTTTCACTCAATAAACGACAAAATTTGGCGAGAACTCGCGGCAAAAGCCGCTTATGCGGAGGGGCATTAACTGCCTGACGTGGCGTTCTGCCGTGGAAACGGCGGCGAGTATTGCACAGCCAAGGTGCAGCGTCATGCCCCTACTCTGGTCGTAGGTGCGGGCGGCGAGCGCTCTAGCTCGCGGCTTTGCCCTCAGGCCAGGCGGGCGCATCGAAGAACAGCTTGCGGGCCATGCGCAAGTTGATTTCGCCGCGATGGATCTCCAGGGTCTGGCTTACGCGCCCGCTTTGCCCTGCCTGCATGCTGGCAAATGCCTGAGCCTGGACCTGGATCTGCGCTTGTTTGCCCAACCGATGCTGTTCCGGAGTCTTGAGGTGCGCGGCGCTGAAATGATCGTCCGGCCCGGTCTGGCGCCCATAGTGAAAATGCCCATAGCACCAGGGCTGACGACTCTGTTCGTCGATCACCACATAGCTTTGCAGCCAGTCGTCCGAGCGCCCGGCCAGCGCCACGCGCTCGCCCTGACGATACACCTTGGCTTCGCGATGCCCCACCAACACGTCCAACCCGGCCTGGGTCGGCGGGCGCGCCTTGATGGCGGTCAAGCGCGCCTGCAAGCCTTGCTCGGACAAGCGACTGGCAGCGGCTCGCAGCTCGTCGGTTTCGGTGCGCGCCCGGGCTCTTTGCGTGGCCGCCAAACGATCCGGCTCGCTGAGCAACAGGCGCTGCTGAATGGCATCGGCGCAGCGGCGTAACTTGTCGGCGCGCTGCTCCAGGATGTCTTGCAGGGACTGCGGTTCGTTGGCGTTGCGCGCCATTTTCAACACTTCGGCGATGGCCTTTTCCACCGGCGCGCGCAGGGCCTGGCCTTGTTCGATCAAGCGCGCCAGGTTGGGCAACGACGTCGTGCGCTGCACCGGCGTTTTGTTGAGCGGCTCCCAGATGCCGTCGGTGGCCTGGGTAAACGAAGCAATCACTTCGTTCTGAGCGTCGGTGACCTCGGCGATTTCAATCGGCTGCTCATCGCTGGTGACTGTCACCCGCGCCACGTACAGGTCCTGGTTGCGCGTGCGGATTATTTTCTTCTGCCGCACACGGGACGCGGGCCGGGTGACAGGCGCCGGCTCCAAAGTCGCGGCCAACTCGCGTTGTACCTGAAGGTGCAATTGGGCGAACAGTTGTTGCAGTTTTTCCAGGTAGCCCAGGTGGAACTTGTCCGGTTCCATGGCCCGCCAGAACTCGATGCGGTCGTCGGTCTGGGCATACACGCGATCGAAGCTCTCCAGCAATTCGACGCGCAACTCCGGGTTGTGCGACGCCAGCTCATCGAGCTGCGCCTGGGAGCCACTGGCCCAGCGGGCACGTTGTACGGTGTCGTCCAAGCTCTGGAAAAAGTCATCGTCCAGCTTCGGACCTTCGCTGTTAAGCGCGACCGCCCACAACGCGGACACTTGCAACGACTGCAACTCCAGCACCGTCGGCGTAGCCGCCTCACTCTGTTTGAACGCCTGGGCTTTGTCTCGCCCGTATTTGGGCACTCGCTCCAGCGCGTCCAGGGTGTCGATTTCCAGGCTGCGCCAGACAATCGCGTTCTGATTTTGGTCGGCTAACAGGCGCATGCCTTCGATGATGCTGCGATGCGCCTCTTGGTTGATGTCCGACATGGCCTCTGCCGCACTCTCGGCTTGCACCAGTTCCAGCGCCGGCACCAGCCTGGCATGCAGCGCGGCGGTCGCTTCCCGAGCGTATTGCAGCAACTGGCGCAAGTTGAGGATCTGGCCTTCGAGCAGCGTGCTCAACTCGCGCTCGTAACCGGGGCGCGGGCGTAGAGCTTGCAGGTCTTTAAGGCATTGGAGTTCAAGGCGAGAAGCCTCCAGTTTGTTCTGTAACTCGTGCAGGTAGCGGGCATCGGCGGCGATTCGCTGTTGTTCGGTGATGTGCCCGGCGTGGCTGGTTTTCAGGCTGCGCGCCACGCCGATAGCACGCTCCGCGGTTTCGCGGCGTTGGGCGTATTGACGTAAATCCTGCTCCAGTTGTTGGCGACGCGCTTCGGTGCTGGCGGGCGCCGCCGGGGTGTCGGCCTGGCCACCGCGCAGGCGCAGGCGCAAGTCCAGATCCCAGCCGCCGCCCTCCAGCGGTTTGAGCCAGGGGCCGCTGGCCGTGCCGGCGGTGTCGGTGACTTGCACACTGTCGCCGACCAGCCGCACTCGATAAACATGGCCGCGTACCACCGCCTGCCATTGCGGCGGAGTCGAACGGGTGTCCTGCAACAAGCCCTTGAGTCGACCCGAGGTTTCGGCGCCCGGCAACGCGAGCGGCCAGGGCTGTTGCACGGCGCGCAGGCTCAGCCCTTCCAGACGTTCGCGCATAAACGGCGTCAACGTATCGCGGGCGCTGCTCCAGCGGTACGGCGCATGGGTGGGCAGCGCGGCGGCACTGCGCGTCACCGTAGGCGAAGGCGACGCCAGCGTAGCTCGGGTGCGCGCAAACACCGGATGGCGCAGATCGAGCGTCGCCGGCCGCTCGTGGGGCGAGGCGCGATAGGCCAGGACCATCACCAGATTGCTCAGCAGGTCCATTGCGCCCTCGGTTTGGGCGACGGGATCGGCGGGGGTCGAGGCGACCACATCGCGCTGCACGCTGTCCAGCACCTGCACCATCCAGCCGGCCAGCAACGCCGGGCCACGCAGAAACGGCAACGCGCTGCTGAACAGCAACCAGCCACCGGCCTTGATCGTAGCCCAGCGCTGCTCGGCGTTCGACACCGACTCGGCGTCGGCCAGGCTCACCAACGCTTCGGCGGTGGCAGCAAACAGCCGGGGCAGTGGGTCGCCGCTTTGCACCTGTTTGCTCAGTTGAGCGGGCGCGGGCCGGGCGGGCACGCTGAATTCATCGCCCTGATGAAAGTGACGGATATGCGGTTCCAGAAACCCACCGTTGGCATACACCGCCTGACGGCTCGGGGCGATCCAGGCCAGCACGTTGTCCTGCAACTCGCCCGGCGCCTGGATCGCCTGCAACAGCGCCCGAGGGGATTCGAACTCGCGCAGACTCGGCGTGAACAACGGCCGGTAGAGCAGATGCGGCCCCTGCTCGCTATTGCGCGGGCCGATCACAAAGTGGCTGAGCACAGGATCCTCGGCGGCCGTGGGCGATGCTTTGAACGCCAAAGGCCAGATCGCCGCCTGCTCATCGGCAGCCGACGCTACTGCCGTGGCTACCAAGCGCGCACCTGTCTGGGTCAACCCGCCCTCCCCCTTGAGTTTCATCTGCAAGGCCAGCAATGGCAGCTGCGCGCGCAATTGCCCAGTAAACAGGGCTTCGCGCCGTGCGCGTTCGGGGGGATCGCTGATGAGCTTTTGCTTGAGCAGGTCCGGGTAGGACTGGCCGATGTCCACCTCGGTGACGCAGGCCAGCAACAGCGAAGCGCTCAACCAAGTCGGCGCGGCGCGGCCCTTGAGGGTGATCTGGGACGGTGCATGGGGAAAGCCCCTGAGGTTCTCCAGGGCCAGTTCCGTCAGGCTCAGGCTGACCCGCTGCACATCGCCACTGGGGTAACCGCCCGGCAACATGGCCGCTGTGACCAGGTTGAAGGTCAACTCGATGTCGTCCGGGTTCAGGTCTTTAGCCAAGGGTTGCTTGGCCAGGCACCGCTTCAGGGCCTCGGCGGCAAAGGCGCGGATCGGCGGGATACCGTCGAGAAACCCTTGCCCGGCGGCACGCGCCTGTTGCTCGGCGAGGGCCTGCAACCCACGGGCGTAGGCCAGGCTGTCGTCCGCCGAGGCGTGCACCAGCCACAGCGGCAGCGCATCCTGCAAGCGTTGCTGGACCGGCGTCAGCACCGTCTCGAACCAGCGGCGCGGATCGGTCACGTAGTCCAGCATCTGCTGGTACTGGCGCGGCGTGCGCGGCACCGTGGGGTCGATGGCCAGCACGTCGAGCCGTTGGCGCTCGGCATAACAAGCGGCCAGCAGATCGAAGGGGTCCGCCGGCGGTTGTTCGATAAACCACTCCACCGCCCCTCCTCCCAGGTCCTGGCTGAGGTAATCGGGGATCAGGGCTTCGATAGCGTCCAGGCTGTCCAGAGGATGAATACCAGTGGCTGGGCTGAACAACAGCAACGTACGCGCTTGCGCGCCGCTCGGGGCATGGTCGAGCACCAGCACCGGCAGCATGCGCGGCGCTTGCGTACTGCCCTGGCGCCGCACCTGCACCGTGCACACGCTCAGTGCCTCTTGCTGCACGCTCCATTGCGCATCGGGTCGGATCGGGCGCAGCCGTTCGCGCGGGAATATCCGTTCGAACGCCTGCTCATCCATGCCGGCCGGCGGGTCACAGTCGTACAACAAGGCCAGCAGGCTGGCGGACAAGTAGGCCCAGCGCGTGGTTTGCACCGGTACCGTGTCGCGCCACCAGTCGCCCAGACGCGCCAGCCAGGCCTCCAGCAGACGCGGACCCAACTGATTGACCCATCGCTCCATGTCGGCCAGCGACGGCCCGCCCGGCACATAGTTCTCGCGCTGGTGCACCGCCGCCTGATGATGCCCTTCCACGTAGCGCACCGGCGCGGCACTGGCCAGGCGCAACAGCACTTCATCGGGCAAGGGGCTGTAGTGATGCTGGTCGGCGCGCAACGGCGTGCCGATGGCCACCCGCCGGGCCAGGTAATTAAGCGCGGGGTAATGCGTATCCAGCAGGGCCTGCACCTGGGTCACCGCCACCTCGTGCAGGGTTGGAACATCGGAAAAAACGGTGACGATCTGTTCAATATGGTCGTGACGCGCGGAGGTTGAACCTGTCGATTGAGGCATGCTGACTTCCTTGTGCCGGACGCGGGGATCGGTCCGATCAAACCCGCACGCTAGCGCGGCCGCCTGGGCTGCCAGCGGTAACCGGTTATGGCGGCGACAAATTCCTTGCCAACGCCAATCAGCGACTAAGCTTGAGTCAAGTCCGATCAATCTGCGTGAATGGATCAATCGACTATGGGCGCGTTATGGCACACCGATTCACCTCCCGCTGCGGTTGCCACCGACAGTGCGGTTGAACCGCCATTGCCCGAAAAGCCGCGCAAACCCCGCTACGCCTGGAGGATGTTCTGGCTGTTGCTGTTGATCGGCAGCGTCATTGCCGGCGTGGCGGCGCGCCGCGAGATGCTCACCTCCCATTGGCAGGCCCGCACTTTCAGTCGCCTGGCCCAGACCTTGACCTACGACGTGCAACCCGGCCCCAGCGACGCCATCGTCTATCCCGGCGACGGCCCGTTCGATAAACGCCTGGGTTACAGCGCGTTGGATGAGTTTCTGCCGCGCCTGCTCAAACGCGACTACCTGATCCAGCGCCAGGCCCGGTTCTCTGCGGCGCTGATGGCCTACACCGAGCACGACCTGTTCGTGCCCTACGCGGAAAAAATCCAAGCCGGGCTGACCATCAGCGATTGCCGCGCCACGCCGCTGTACACCTTCATGTACCCACAGCAGGCCTATCAGGATTTCGGCGCGATTCCACCGGTGGTGGTCAACAGCCTGCTGTTTATCGAGAACCGCGATCTACTCGCCGCCGACCAGCCGCTGGCCAACCCGGCGGTGGATTGGCCACGCTTCGCCAAGGCCGCCTGGTCGCAAGTGGCGAAGGTATTGCACCTGCCCGGCCAGACCGCCGGCGGCAGTACCCTGGCCACGCAGTTGGAAAAATACCGCCACTCGCCGGATGGCCTGACGTTGTCGGGCAGCGAGAAGATCCGCCAGATGATTTCCGCCAGCGTGCGCGCCTATCAGGACGGCCCGCAGACCTTGCAGGCGCGCCAGCGCATCGTGCGTGACTACCTCAACAGCGTGCCGCTGTCCGCCGTGCCCGGTCACGGCGAAGTGCATGGGTTGGCCGAAGGCCTGCGGGTCTGGTTCGGCGCCGATTTCAACCGCACCAACGCCCTGCTCGCCGGCCACGAGCCAGACCTGCTCGGCCAACGAGGCCTGGCGCTGCGCGAGGTGCTGTCGCTGATGATCGCCCAGCGGCGCCCGTCGTTTTACCTGACCCGGGGCCACGACGAACTGGCCAGCCTGACCGACAGCCATATCCGCCTGCTCGCACAAAACCAGGTGATCGAAGCGGCGCTGGCCGACGCGGCCCTGGCCAGCAAGGTGCATTATCGCGATTGGCTGCAACAACCGACGATCCAACCTATCGACACCAACAAAGGCATCAGTGTCGCCCGCAGCCGCCTCGCGGCATTGCTCAATCGCCCGCTCTACGACCTTGACCGCCTGGACCTGGCCGCCACCAGTACCTTGCAAAGCGACCTGCAAACCCAGGCCACCGACTACCTCAAGCGCCTGGCGGACCCGGCCTTCGCCGCGCAATTGGGCCTGCTGGGGCCGCGCCTGCTGACCCCCGCCAGCACCGCCCAAGTGCGCTACAGCTTCAACCTCTATGAGATGACCGCCGACGGCGCGCGGGTGCGGGTGCAGACCGACAGCACCGATCAGCCCTTCGACATCAACGAAGGCAGCAAACTGGAACTGGGCTCAACCGCCAAGCTGCGAGTGCTCACCACCTACCTGCAAATCATCAGCGAGCTGCATGACCGCTATGCCGGCCAGACGCCCGCCGCCTTGAAGAAAATCCCGGTGGACGAGCAGGATCGCCTATCGCGCTGGGCCCTGGATTACCTGGCACAAAACACCGATCCAAGCCTGCCGAAAATGCTCAGTGCGGCCCTCGACCGGCAGTACTCGGCCAGCCCCGGCGAACGTTTTTTCACCGGTGGCGGCCTGCATCGTTTTCATAATTTTCGCGCTGAGGACAACGGGCGCAACCCGACCTTGCGCGAGTCCCTGCGCGAGTCGATCAACCTGCCCTTCATCCGTTTGATGCGCGACCTGGTGCGCTACAGCACCTACCAGGCTCCCGGCAACAGCGCCGCGCTGCTCAAAGACGACAACGACCCGCGTCGCCAGGAATACCTGGCCCAGTTCGCTGACCGCGAGGGCACCACCTACCTGTTGCGTTTCTGGAAGAAGTACCGCAACAAAGACACCCAGGCCCGCCTCGATACGTTTCTGGACAGCCTCCACCCCACCGCGGTCCGCCTGGCCGCCGTACACCGCTACCTGTTGCCCCAGGCCAGCCAGGCGAGTTTCAACCGGTTTGTACGGGCGCACCTGACCCCGTCCGGCACCGCCACAACACTCAGCGACGAACGCCTGGCCAAGCTCTACACCGACTACGGCCCCGGTGCCTACGACTTGCCGGACCAAGGCTATATCGCCAAAGTCCACCCGTTGGACCTGTGGCTGCTCGGCTACCTGCTTAACCACCCTGACGCAACCTTTGCCCAGGCCGTGGCCGCCAGCGAGCACGAACGCCAGGAAGTCTACGGCTGGCTGTTCAAGAGCCGGCACAAGAGCGCGCGCGACAGCCGCATTCGCACCATGCTGGAGGTCGAGGCCTTCCTGGATATTCATGAGCGCTGGAAAAAAGTCGGCTACCCCTTCGATCACTTGGTGCCGTCGCTGGCCACGGCCATCGGCAGTTCCGGTGATCGCCCGGCGGCGCTGGCCGAATTGGTGGGGATCATCCTCAACGACGGCGTGCGCGAGCCGACCCTGCGCATCGACAGCCTGCACTTTGCCGCCGGCACCCCCTATGAAACGCACCTGATCAATAACCCCGACAAAGCCAAGCGCGTCATGCCCAGCGAAGTGGCCACCGCATTGCGCGAAGCCCTGTCGCAGGTGGTGGATGCCGGCACCGCCAAACGCGTGTCCGGCAGTTTCAAACTCAGCGACGGCACGCCGTTGATCATGGGCGGCAAGACTGGCACCGGCGACAACCGCATCGAGGCCATCGGTGCCGGCGGGCGGGTGCTCAGTTCCAAATCGATCAACCGCACGGCCACCTTCGTGTTCTATATCGGTGAGCATCATTTCGGCACTCTCACCGCGTTCGTACCCGGCAGTTCGGCGCAGAATTTCACCTTCACCTCGGCATTGCCGGTGCAGGTGCTCAAAGGCATGGCGCCGCTGTTGACGCCCTATTTGCAACCAGGCGAACAGACCCTGTGCCAAGCCCCCGACAAAGGGGCGTTAGTTATCTATAACTTGCATTCAAATAACCCATTAACTTCACACTCAATGGATTAATAAGCTTCAGCATTTTGAACTTTTACGGCAATTCTCAAAGCATGAAACTAGCGACTCGACCCCATTAAAGAGTTTCTGTTCATGCCCGAACTTCCTCCGTCTGAAACTACGCGCAGCACCTATAAAGGCCCGCACTACGGGTTGATCAAACAAACCATTCCAGACTGGATCACCTCCAGCACACCGACAAGGCTAGGCCAACTGAACACCGCCACTCTGACGCGGCCGGCCGGGCTCGCCGGCCTCACCTCGGCGCAGCATCAAGCGCTGCAGGAGGCCAATGCCGACGGCTGGCGCACGCAGAACCAAGTGGACCGGCTGTTAAGCGATATCCAGGATGTATACGCCTTCGCCGAACCGCGCTTGAAAAAAGCCATCCAGGATAAATACGGCCTCGACCTGAATGTGCAGACCACGTTTCTTTATTTATATATTCCGGTTGCAACGCCGTGGTACGTCATTGATTTTTCCAACGGCGTGACCACCCGCAAAGTTTCATTACTGGATGCCGCCCTGCATAACTTCGCCAAACGCGAAACATTTGATATCAACTCTTGCTATATCACTCAACCCGACTATCGCGGCCACTTCGCCGTGCTGCCGTTGGACACTACGATGTCGATCCAACAGTTCAAGGCCCTGTGCCGTGAGCTGGACCTCGGCGCCCACTACCAACGCTACTTGAACGAGCGTCTGCTGCCTGAAGCCACGGCGGCGCGCACCGAATTGCAGCACCAGGTGATCGCCAGCCAAAAAGCTGCCCTCAAAGTCGCCGCTCACTTGGCCAGCATCCCCACTGTCGCGCAACAGCCCGCCGACTTGAGCATGGCCGGCTTCCACCTGCTGATGCGCACGTTGCGCGGTGATCGTGGCGTGATGCAGTTCTATCAATTGAGCATTCTGGACGTGTCATTGAGCGGCATTCTGCTGATCGCCGCGGACCTGGAGCGGGTAACCAGCACCTCGAAGTTGATCGCCTATATCCCCCATGACCCCGAAAGCCCGGTCAAAGAATACGACTCCAGCCTCGCCTTCATGCAGGACCTGACGCGCAAACTGCAAACCAACGCGCCGATCCCGTCGCGCCAGCAACAGACCTACCAGCAGTTCTTCAGCCAGTTTGTCGATCACACTCAACGCGGGCATTTTTTTGCCAACCTGAGCCAGCGGCTGTGCCGCGTCCAATGGCATCAGCACAGCCCCTTGGACCCTCGCCCCAGCTGGCGCGAAACGCCACTGACCGCCCCCCGCCTGCAGTTTTCCGCGACCCCGATCAGGGGCGACCTGTGGCAATTTCTCTACCAGCAGTCGCTCAACAAGATCCTCAACGACGGGCGCGCCATTGCGGTCTCCACCGCCGACGCCGACACCCACGCGCGCTGGGCCTGGTGGGACAACCTCACCCGCCTGTTATCGGATATTTTCAATGTCGCTCTGATGGTGGTCACGCCGTTCGTGCCTTACTTGGGCGAACTGATGCTGGCCTACACCGTGTTCCAACTCACCTATGATGCGGTCGAAGGCGCAGTGGATTTGAGCGAAGGCCAATTCAGAGAGGCCGGCGAACACCTGCTCACCGTCACCAACGACCTGGTACAAGTGGCCGCCTTCGCCATCGGCGGCAAAGTGGTGGGTGCGTTCAAGCGCTCGCCGTTTATCGACGGTTTGCAACCCGTGCAGGTGGGCGACCAAACGCGCTTGTGGAACCCGGATCTGGCGCCCTACGCCCGCCCCGAATTGCAGTTGCCGGCCGACGCACAGCCCGATGCCCTCGGCCTGCATGGGCACCGCGCGCAGAAAGTCCTGCGCCTGGAGGGTCAGCACTATGTCGTCGAGCAGGATGAAACCAGCGGCACCTATCGCATCAAGCACCCCACCCGCGCCGAGGCCTACGCCCCCAAGCTCGTTCATAACGAGCACGGCGCGTGGTATCACGAAGGCGAGGACCCGCTGACCTGGGACAGCCACAGGCTGCGCAGCCGCCTTGGCCCGGTGGTGCAAGGGTTCGACGCGATCCAGCTGGAACAGGCCTGCGAGACCAGCGCCACCCGCGATGCAGACTTGCGCATGATGTACGCCGACCGCGACAGCCCGCCGCCGCTGTTGGTCGACACCCTCAGGCGAATAAGGCTGCGGGCGCAGGTCGACCGCGCACCGGCCCAGGTGCGCGCCGGCACCGCCGCCAAGCTGCCGGACAACTGGGCCGCGCAAACCACCAGCGAGCTACCCGGTTGGCCGCCGAACAAGGCCATCGCCGTGTTTATCAACGATGATTTGAGCGGGCACGCCCTCACCTACGGCGCAGCCACACCCAGCGATGCCGACACCCTGAACATCAGCCATCGCGAGGTAAGCGCCGGCCAATTGCCCGAACGCCTCTCTACGTTCTTGAGCGACAGCGAATTCGCCGGCCTGTTGCCCGCGCCGGTCGGGCCTACGTCTGCCGCGCGCATCCAGGCCCTGCGCGGGTTACTGGCGGATAAAGTGGCGCGGGAAAAAATCGCCGTTTTCAACCATCTCTACAGCACCACGGAAGTAGCCGAAACCGCCCCTGGCGAGCTGATTCAACAACAGTTCCCGCAGTTGCCGAAAAATCTGGTGGCCAATCTGTTGCTGCGCACCTCGCCCGATGAGTTGGAAACGCTGAACACGCAACGGCAGATCCCTCTGCGCCTGAAAAACCTGGCACGGGCACTGGCCAACGAAGTGCGCGCCAGCCACGCAAGCGAGGGGCTCTACGATGACGCGTTGCTGACCCCGGACACCGAACGCATGGTGCTCAATATCCTGCGCCAGCACACTGATGCACTGAGCGACATAAGCATCGCCATTCACGAACAGACCGCCCAGGGCCAGGTGCGCTGCCAGGTTGGCGCCGCCGAGGCCGCCACGAGGAAAATCCTGCTGCACACAGGCCCTGGGCAGTACCAGATCCACGATATGAGCAGCGCTGCGCCGCAACCGCAGTTCAGCTTGTACGAAGCCCTGATCTGGCTGCTGCCGCCGGGCAAGATCGACTATGTGGCCGGCCAGGGCGCGATTTTCAAAGCCTGGCTCAAAGAAAAACTGGAACCCTTGAGCAACCGTCGCACGCTGCTGCAAGCCCCCACACGGCGTCAGGTGGATGAGCGCGCCGCCCAGTCGCTGTTGCAAAAGCCCATGTTCGACGCCTTTCGCCGCCTGTTTCGGCGCGAACCGCCACAACCGCCGACGCTCAAGGAAACCCTGGTCAGGTTGTGCCCAAGTTTGAGCACCGAGCAGATCGAAGAAGTGACACCGCACCTGAAAACCCCGCAAGCGGAGCAACTGCTCAACACCCTGGAAATCGACCGCGCGGTGCTGGACACAGAGCTGGAGAACTTCCGCAAGCAGAAGCCCAGCCTGACCAAGGCCAGCGCCACGCTGGTGGCCAACGAAATGCTGATGCGCGGCCACATCATCAAGGAGTTAAAAAACTGCTGGGAACAAGGCGCCTATCAACGCCTGCTGCCTGCGCAGGCACGCTCCGGCGGAACGCGGCTGGACCTGAGCGAACTGACCCTGGGGCGCTATATCGCCAGCCTTGAGCCTCTGCGGGCGGACTTCAGCCATGTCACGCGCTTGAATGTCAGCGGCACACGCCTGGGGGATCGGGACACCGGCTTCCTCGACAATTTCCCCAATCTGCGCAGCCTTGACCTGTCCGACAACAACCTCGCCGGCCTGCCGTCACAGCTGCCGAATATCAAGTTCCTGGCCAAACTGAACCTGAGCAATAACCCCATCGCCTGGCGCCCCAGCGACTACGCGATCCTTGAACGCTGCCAGCTTCTGCGCTCGTTGAACCTGGAAGGCAATACGCAGCTGCGCGTCGCTCCGGACCTCAGCCACTTGCCTGAGCTGCGCCGCATGGTGTTGCGGCGAACCAGTATCAGCGCCTGGCCGGCGGGGCTGGACAGCCCGAAACGGGTCACACCGGAACTGGACTTGAGCAACACCAACGTGCGCACCGTGCCTGAGTTCGCCTCGGATTCGTCGGCGGCGCGCATCGTGGCCAACAGTTGGCTGGACCGTACCAAGCTCGAACGCCTCGACGAAGACCGCTTTGTCAGCTATCGCCGCGCACAAGGCATCGACCCCTATCGCACACGCCCGGTCGGCGACAAAGCCAACCGGGACTACTGGACAAGCGGCCTGGAAGGCGAGGATCTGGACACGGCCAAGGAGGTCTGGGACGAGGTCGAAAAAGAGCACGGCTCCCAGGGCTTGTTCGACGTGCTCCACCTGCTGCAACCGCCGGAGCGCTTTCAAACCCAGGAGGATGCGCGGTTGTTCCGCCAGGGCCGGGAAGACCTGTCCATACGCGTATGGCAGGTGCTATTTGCCGTGGACGAGAACCCCCAGTTCCGCGAGCGCATATTCAGCCTGGCCGGCGCGCCCGCCAATTGCGCCGATGCCGGTGCGCAGATCTTCAACCGCATCGGCGTCGAGACGCTGTTGGAAAACATCCTCAAGGACCAAAGCCCCGCAGGCCTGGCCAGCCGCGAGAGCCGCCTGGCGACGTTGGCCAAACAATCCTGGCGCCTGGATCAGGTCAACGAGCGCGCGCGCGCCGAAATCAAATATCGCACCGACCCGATCAGCCAAGGGGGGCTGGGACAAGCCTTCGGCAGTGGAGATAACCAGGTGGACGACGTGCAGGTGTACCTGGCCTACCAGACCGGGCTCAAGGCACGACTCGACCTGCCGTGGCTGTCCGAACATATGGTCTACCGCAACACCGCCAGGGTCACGGAAACCCACCTCAGCCGCGCCGCTCGCTACATTGCCCATCAGGAGCGCGGCAACGGTCTGGTCGACGGCATGCTTGAGCAACCGTTCTGGAACGAATACCTGCAAGAAAAATACGTTGAGTCGTTCAACCAAGCCCTGGAACAACGTGCCGAGGCCGGCAGCCAACTGGAGGACTTGCTGGAAGCGCACCGCGAGTGGGTGAGCCCGTCCGTGAGCGTCGAGCGCAAGGCGACGCTGCGCACACAGCTGGTCAGCCTGGCCGACACGTTGAACCTTGCGCAGACCCAGGTGCTTGAGGAGCAGCCGCTGTCCGACGCGACGGTGAATACCTTCTACGAGCATATCCAGCGCGACTACCGTGATCTGGCACGCCGCCTGACCCGCCAGGCCTTAGAAATCGCAGCGCAAACATCCTGAAGCGTCCCCGCCCCTCGACAGTTGGCGAGGGGCGGTAGCCGGCTATTTTCGAGATGGATAATTTCGAAATCAAACGCCATCCCGTCGGGGTATCCAACCCGGTATTCGCGCTTATTCTCGCCCCCTGCCCTCATTAGACTCGAATGCCTCATGAGCTGATTTCCAGGATTCATTGCATGGCTGACATCCCCTTTGCCCAAGCCTTTAAAGGGCTGCATTACGACTTCATCAACACTGCGCTTCCGCCCTGGCTGACCGCTACCCACCCACAACGCTTCAAAGCTTTACACCACGCGGCACGCCGCCACCCGATCCCTCCCGCCTCGCTACCGCGGCCCCTCAAGCAGGCAGTGGACGCGCACTGGCAAAACCTCAATGCTTTGGATGGGCCGTTTCAAGGCTTGAACGATGTCTACGCCTACGCCGAGGCCAAACTGCGCACGGCGTTGGCCCAGGATTACGGCGACATCGATGTGAAAAATACCTTTCTGCGCACGTATGTCAGCGCCGCCCAGGCCTGGTGGGTGATTGACGTGACCCAGGGTGTCACCAGTCGCACCGTGTCGTTGCTGGACGCCGCGCTGCACAACTTTGCCGACAACGAGCAGTTTGTCGATTACGCATTTCTCTCGCGCCCCGACGCACGGGGGCAACAACGCAGCCTGAGCTTCACCCACAAGGTCAGCGGAGCGGCGCTGACTGTCGAGGGGTTCAAACAACTGTGTCGCAGGCTGGATATCGGCGCGCAGTATCAGGCCCAGCTCAAGAGAGCCCTGGGCTTCGAGCAGCGCAGCGTCGCCTATCGCGTGCGCCAGCACGTGCTTGCCCAGCAGAAAAGCGGCTTGAGCGCGGCCGCGCAACTGGCCGCGCACAAGGGCGATATTCCGCGCAACGCCCTGGCACCGTTGCTGGCCCTGGCCGCCGGCCAACCCGCCGTCGAGTGGGAGGGCCAGCCGCTGCATTGCCACACCCTGGACATGATGAACACGCGGCTCACCGGCATCATCCTGCTGCATAGCCCGCCATCGCCGCCCACGCCGCTGACCCAGGTGCTCGCCTATGTGCCGGACGACCCAGAACACCCGCTCAAGCACTACCCTTCACCGCAGGCCTTCATGGCTGAACTGACCCGCCAACTGCGCGACGTCGAGCACTATCAGGTCTTTTTCAGTCGCTTCGTCGCCCACGACCAACGCGGGTATTTCTTCGCCAACCTCAATGCGCGCCTGAGCCGCGTGCAGTGGCACCACAAAGCGCCCACCGACAGCCAGCCCAGCTGGAAAGACACGCCGGTCGAGCACCCGCATCTGCAATTCAACGTGCAACGCTTCGAGCACGACTACCAGAACCGCTCGACCGTCTCCACGCAAAACGACCTGTGGAACTACTTGTATCGGGTGCGCTTGAACAAGATCGTCAACGATGCCCAAAGCCTCGCCGTCTCGACCCATCGCGTCGATCGCATGGCGCGTTGGGCATGGTGGGACAATCTGGAAAAAATCTTTTCCGACCTACTTAATGTCGCGGTGCAAATCCTCACGCCTTTCATACCCGGGCTGGGTGAACTGATGCTCGCGTACACCGCCTATCAACTGACCGACGAGGTCTTCGAAGGCATCGTGGACTGGGCCGAGGGCCAGGCGCGGGAGGCCGTGGAGCATATGTTTGGGGTGGCGCAGAACCTGCTGCAGCTCGGCACGTTCGCCGCCGGTGCGCAGGTCGCGCAACCGTTGCACCTGAAGCTGTCGGCCTTTGTAGAGGGCCTCAAAGCCGTGCAACTACCCGACGGTCGCACGCGCTTGTGGAACCCAGAAATCAGCCCTTATGCCGATCCCTCACTGCAACTGCCGGCGCAAGCCCGTGCCGAACCGTCAGGGCTACACCGGCACCAGGGGCAAGCACTGCTCAGACGCGATGGCGAGCACTTTCGGGTGCGCTATGACGCCGAGCGCGACGAACATCGCATCGTGCATCCGCGCCGACCCGACGCCTATCAACCCAGGGTGCAGCTCAAGCGCGACGGCATCGTGCTGCACGAGGCGGAACACCCCCAGACCTGGGACCGTCCGACCTTGCTGCGTCGCCTCGGGCGACCGGTAGAAGGTTTGAGCGTTACACAACTGGAGCGTATCCGCCGCATCAGCGGTTGCGACGACGACCTGCTGCGCGGCATCTACCACCACGACCAGCCGCTGCCGCCCCTGCTGGAAGACACCCTCAACCGCTTCGACGCCTATGCCAGTGCCAGCCGCTCCAGCGACAGCATTCGCGTCGGGCAGCCACTGGACCCGGCCTCGGCGTGGTTCGAGCAGACGGTTACCGAACTGCCCGGCTGGCCGGCGGATAAAGCCTTGCAGGTGTATCTACGCGCCGACCTCACCGGCGCCTCTCACCACTACGGCAATCCCGACGCAGCGCCCGCCGACACTCTGCAGATGAGCCTGGCGCAAGTGATGTCCGGCACACTGCCGGAGCGGGTTCTGGCATTTCTCGATGAACCCCAGACCGAGGCGCTGCTGGGCCAAAGTGTGCCGAAACCCCAACGGCTCCAACACCTGCGTAACCTGCTGGCCGATTACGTCAGCCAGCAGGCGCCCGACATTGGCCCCTATATGCACCGTTTGCGCGAGCTGTCCGACGAGCCGCGCACGCGCCTTTTGCGTGAGCACTTGCCGCGTTTGGAGAGCCACGCCATCGACGCGCTGCTCAGCAGCGCCAACAGCGACGAACTGCGGGTGATGGATGAGCACCAGCGCGTGCCGCTGCGCCTGAAGAACCTCGCCGGCGAACTGGATTTCGTCGCCCGCACCACCCATGCCTACGAGGGTTTCTATTTTCCCTGGCAGCAAACCCCGGACAGCGAACGCATGGTGCTCAACACCCTCAAGCATCACAGCGATGCCTTCGCCGACCTGCACCTGCAAGTTCGCGAACGCACGGCCGATGGGCCGTTGCGCTGCGAGGCGGGGCCCATGGACGCCCAGGTGCGCCGCACGCTGATCCGCAAGGGCAACCATGGCTATGAAGTGCTCGACGATCAGTTAAAGCATCTGCACGGCCCGGACACGCTGTACGAGTCGATCCTCCAGGCCCTGCCCGATCCCACCCGGCACGCTTTGGGCTACAGCACCGGCCAGGGCACCGCGCTGCGCGGCTGGCTGATGCAAACCCTGGAACCCCTGGCCGAACGCCGTATCGCCTTGGCCGAGCCGCCGACACGCGCTCGCGCGAATCGGGAGACCCTGGCCCTGCTGGGCACACCGATGCCGAAAAGAACCGCTCGCGGGCCAACGCAGCCGAGCGCGGACCTGCATCGGGAGGCTCTGAAAACCCTGTTCCCCTACCAAAGTGAAGAACGTATCCAGACCTACATGGACACCGTCGGGCCGCAGGCCCTTGGCGAAACGATCAACACCCTGGTCATCGAACGTATTCGTCTGAACGGCGAGCTGTCGCGTTGGGCACTGCAGCCAGGCGCCCATAGCCTGAGTGTGGAGCGCGAGTTGCGCGCGTTTATCAGCGCCAGAATCCTCGAATGCTGGGACGACCAGGTACGCGCCCGGGTCGAACATCGCGGCTCAGTGCTGGACCTCAGCGGCCTGGTATTACCGGACGCTTTGCCGACGCTGCAAGCCGATTTCGGCCATGTGGTCGGGCTCAACCTGGCCAGAGCCCGCTTCAAGGCAGCGCATGCCGATTTTCTCGCGCGCTTCCCCTCGTTGCGCACCCTCGATCTGACCCACAACCCCCTGACCCACCTGCCGGATACCCTGGTGGACCTGCGCCATCTGGAAAACCTCGACCTGTCGTACACCCTGCTGCAATTGCGCGCGCGGGATGTTACCCGCCTGAAAAACCTGCGTTACCTGCGCCGCCTGAAACTCAACCACACCCCGACCCGCCAAGTCCCGGATATCGGGCGCATGCGCGACCTGCACGAACTGGACCTGAGCCGCACGCCCATCGAACGCTGGCCGGACGGGGTGTTCGATGTGCCCCGGCCGCCGCACTGGCTGCTCAACCTGCAAGACACAGCCATTACCGAGGTGCCCGAGGTCGAAATGGGCAGCCCTGCCGCCCTGGTGGTTGCCCGCACGCGCCTGGATCGCGCACGTCTGGGGGCGGTGAGTCGCGAGCGCTTCAGGGCCTACCGCGAATCCGTGGGGCTGGACGCAGACCGCAGCTACGAGCCGCGCGGCGAGAGTGAACCCTGGCTGGCCTACCTGGACCCCACCGCTCAGGACGCCGCGCGCGCGCTGTGGAGTCGGCTGGAACACGAGCATGGCTCCCAAGGCTTCTTTGAAGTGATCAAAGCGCTTGAAGCACCCGACGAATTCCAGAGCGCCGAAGACGAACAGCGTTACACCGCCAACCACCGCACCTTGACGCAACAGGTCTGGGAGCTGCTGGAAGCGGCGGACGCCGACACCGCCCTGCGCCTGAAACTGTTCGAGATGGCCAGCTACCCGGCCAATTGCGCCGATGCCAGCACGCAAATATTCAACGAGCTGGGCGTGGAGGTGTTGGTCCATCAGATCGAACGCTATGCCCCCTCGCCCGAGGTTCACGAGCAGCGTCTGGCCGTGCTGTGCCGGGGCATTGCGCGGTTGCGGCAGCTCAACGACGTGGCGCGGGCCGACATCCGCCAGCGCCTGGCGCCGCTCTCCCAGGGCGGCCAGGGCCTGCGGCTGCGCAGCGAAATCGTCGACAACCTGCCTGGCGAGGTGGATGAAGTAGAGGTGTACCTGGCCTACCAGACTGCGTTGGCGCAGCGCCTGGACTTGCCGTGGATCGCGGACCATATGATCTACCGCCTGACGGCCAACGTGAGCGAGGCGCAGATCGACAGCGCCTACCGCCAGGTGCTGGAACTGGGCGAAGGCGACGGCCTGGTCAACCGCATGCTGCTGGACCCACACTGGCGCGGCTGGCTGGAGCAGCGCTATCCCGAACGCCACGCGCAGCATCAGCAAAGGCTTAAAACGCGTCACGGGCAGTTGTTTGAGCTGCAAGACTTGCATGAACAATGGCGCAGGGCACCGACGCCCGAGGCCCTACAGCAGATGCAGGATTTGGCGACCCTATTGGGTATTAGCGATGGGCAGTTGCAAGGCGATGACGCTGCGTTTCAGGCCGCCTGCGAGCGCCTGGAAGAGACCCTGGGCTATGACGCCCTGGCGTGGATGCGCGAACAGACGCGCAATGCTTTGCGCGACGCCGGCGACTGGCGCAATCGAGCGCCGAAGCGTTGAACCGCAAGCTCCGGCAGGCGTGCACGGGCGCGCGCCTGCCGGGGTCCGTCAGCGCACTTCGATCCTGCGCTGCGCATCGCCTTCCCACAGATAGAAGCGGTAGACGCGCCCAGCCTTCTTGTCGAAGCTGAAGGTGCGGCCGGGGAAGATATGGTTCTTGGTGGTCGGCGCGCATTCCGTACTGTCATGGCCCGCACAATCCTTGAACTCATCGACCAGTACCACGGTGTTGCCGGCATTGCGCATGACGTAGCGCTGCCCACCGTTCTCGATCTTCGTGTCGAAGCGGCTGTCCTTGGGACGAACGAAAAATACCGTGCCATAGCCAGCCATCACCTGCACGCCACCGGCCAGGGTGTTTTTATAGGCTTCGCGTTCTTCATCGCTGACCTGGAACTCATCGTCTTTCTCCGGCGCCACCGGCAAGTAACGCACGCGGAAGTAGCGCTCCTTGTCACGCTCACCCATAAACAACAAGCGCGTGCTCTGCACACCGCCGGCCGGCACGATCAAGCGCGCCGGGCTGGCGATCAGGCCGTTGCGCACGCTGCCGTCGGCCTCGGTCTTGAGCGGGACTTCGTCGTAAGTGCCGTCGGGCTTGTAGAGCATTTCGGTGATGTTGACCTTGACGAAAGCGGTCTTGGTGCCGCCGTTGAAGACCCGCTTGAGGTAGGTGCTTTTATCGCCGCGCAGATAATCGTAGAAATCCCCGACATTGATACTCGGCCCCGCCTGGGCACTCAGGGCACACAGCAACAGGCCCAGCCCCGCACATACACGCTTCATAACCGCTCCTTTGCACACCATCATGGCCTCACCGCATCGAACAGCAGCTCGACGCTGCCGTAGTAGTCACCCGGGGTAAACCCATCCGGCGGCTCGACGGCCGAGATATCCAGCAGTACGCGCTTGCCCTGGCGCGCTTCGTCCTGGGGCACCACCAGGGTGTCCTCCAGGCTCAGCACCTGACCGTTGAACGTGACGCTCAGGTCGATGTAGGTACGCCCGCCGTTGAACAGGGTGGGCAACGCACCCAGGCGCGCATTGATGCCGCCGGCGGAACTCTTGACGTCGAAGTGTTCCCGCAAGGGCCGCAGGCGCCCCGGCACCAGGTCCCAGATCATCTGTTGTTCGCGCTCCAGAAAACCGGGCGTGATCGGCAACACGTAAAAATCCTGGGTGGGGATGGTCACCGACACATCGAACACTTGCACTTCACGAACCGCCTGTACCGCAGGGCTGAACACCGCGCCACCGGTGAGCAGCACCAGGCCCAGCAGGGCCGGACCGCCTCGTTTCCACCCACGATGGGTGCGTTTACTGACTCTCATCCTTTGACCTCATAAGGTTTCTTGTCGCTGCCTTCGATCAGGGTGAAGCGGTAGGTCCGCCCCTTTTGCTTGTCAAAACCAAACGTGCGACCGGGCAGAATGTGGTTCTTGGTGGTCGGCTGGCAGTCCTTGGGATCGGCCGCGGAGCAGTCTTTGAATTCGTCGACCACCACCACACTGTTGCCCGCGTTGTTCAGGCGGTAATGGCCGGCGCTGTCGTCGACGCCGGTCTGGAAACGCGCGTCCTTAGGCCGCACGAAAAACACCGTGCCATAGCCCGCCAATACCGTTACCCCGGCAGACAAAGCGCCTTTATAGGCTTCGCGTTCTTCTTCCGAGAGGGCGAACTCGTCGTCCTTTTCCGGCATCACCGGCACGAAGCGCACGCGGAAATAACGCTCTTTTTCCCGCTCCCCCAGGTACAGCAGACGCGTGCCCTGCATGCCGTTGGCCGGCACGATCAAGCGCGTGGGGCTGGCCATCAGGCCATCGCGCAAACTCGCGTCGGTGGCGGGTTTGACTTCCACCTCTTCGGAGGTGCCGTCGGCGTTGTAAAGGATTTCCAGCACCTGAACCCTGACGAACGCTGTGCTGTCGCCGCTGTTGAACACGCGCTTGAGGTAGGTGCTCTTGTCACCGTCCAGATAGTCGTAAAACACCCCGACATTCAGGCTGGGCCCGGCCTGCGCCCCCAGCGGCAGGCCGCACAGCAACCACAAGGCCCACACATATTTGCTCCACATAACGCTCTCCAATAACACGTGTGACGTCGTTTACAGGTCCGAATCCCAGATCACCGTGGCCATCCCCGAATAGGTGCTGCCGCCCTGGCTCAGCATGTTGTCGGTGTGCTCTCGGCCAACCTCGAAATGCAGGGTGCCGGGTCGGCGATTCACGTAGTGCCCAGGCTGGAACAGTTGGGTGCCCGCGCCGCTGAGCAACAGGGGCTGGCGGTTCACCGCCGAACCATCCGGGCGGTTCAGGCCATAGGGCAGGCTGACGCTGATATCCAGCGGCACTTGATGACCGTCGGCGTTACGCAAGGCGCAGGTGTCGCCCATCACGCGCTCGCATTCCAATTGCATCTTGAAACGCGAAGACGCGGAGATATTGAAGGTCTGGTCACGGAACAGCCGCGCCGGTTTCCGCCCCTGATTCAGCCAGGCTTGCCAGCCGCCCTGGGGCACCAGTTCGATGCGGTTGCCGCCGGGCGGCACTTCGACCTGCAAGGTGTGCAGCACATCCAGACTGAAATTGAGGGTCAACTGGTTGTCGCTGGGGATCACCACGTCGCCGAAATCAAAGTCCTGATGCGGCCCCATGGTGTAGGTGATGTTGCCGACGTATTCCCCTGACGACATGCCCAACGGGTTGGGGGTTCGCAGCGCGTAGGCGAACTCGAAGGTGCTGTACCAAAACCGGGTGATGGTGGTGCCGGGGAATCGGCTGCACACCCCCGCCCCCTCCGGCACCAGCCAGAAGAACAGTGCCAGGGTGTTGTTACCGGTGAGAAACCCGGTGCTCTGGCAAGGGCTCGGCGCAGTTGACCACTGCCCTTGCCAGGAATACCCAGGCCGCGCCCAGGCACTGGTGTTGGGGCGCACATCCCAACGGTGCCCGATCCCGGCAATGCGCACCTGCACGGTTTCGGTTTCGCCGGTACGGGCATGGGTCACCTGTACATCCCGCCACTCGGACGGCACCTTCCACATTGCGCCTTGGCGCGGATCCTCGTGAAAGGCCTCAATAGGCGCGTTGGCGTTGGCGGCGAAATTGCTGGTGCGGATGGTGAAAATCCCCATCTGCTGGCAGCGAATCGGCATGTGTCCGGCACATATACCCGTCACCGGTGTGGTGTTGCGAAACTCGTTCTTGGTCGGGTTCGCCGGGTCGGGGATAAATTCGGCGGTGATGTCCTGGGACAGCGCCTGTGCCGTCCCCGTAGCGCCAAGGCCCAACAGGCCGGCCAGCGCGACACGCGCCAATCGTGATGTTCTGCTCATAGATCCGAATCCCAAATAACAGTGGCTTGTCCCGAATAAGTGCTGCCGCCCTGAGCCAGCATGCTGTCGGCATGCTCTTTGGCGACCTCGAAATGCAGGGTGCCGGGGCGGCGATTGACGTAGTAGCCAGGCTGGAACAGCTCGGTGCCCGCGCCGCTGAGCAGCAAGGGCTGACGGTTCACCGCCGAACCATCGGGGCGGTTCAGGCCATAGGGCAGGCTGACGCTGATATCCAATGGCACTTGATGGCCGTCGGCGTTGCGCAAGGCGCAGGTATTGCCCATCACGCGCTCGCACTCCAACTGCATCTTGAAACGCGAAGACGCGGAGATATTGAAGGTCTGGTCACGGAACAGCCGCGCCGGTTTGCGCCCCTGATTCAGCCAGGCTTGCCAGCCGCCCTGGGGCACCAGTTCGATGCGGTTGCCGCCGGGTGGGACTTCGATTTTGAGGTCGTGCTGGACCTCCAGGAAAATACTGAAGGTCAGTTGGTTATCCGTGGGAATCAGCACATCGCCGAAATCGTAATCACCGCCAGGCCCCATTGTGTAGGTCAGGCTGCCCGTGTATTCGCCACTGGACATTCCCAAGGGGTTGGGGGTCCGTAGCTCATAGGCGTACTCCATCTGGTAGATACGCATATAGGCCAATTCTTGGGAGGGCTTACGACTGCAGACCCCAGCGCCTTCCGGCACCATCCAAAAATAGGTAGCGGTTTGCAAACCAGCCTTCAAATGACCGGTTGAAATACACGGGCTCGGCGCCCTTGCCCATTGTTGTGTCCAACCAACCCCAGGTTGCGCCCAAGCAGAAACCCCAGGCGGACGCGGCACCTGCCAAAGACCACCAAAACCGGCAATGCGCATTTGCACTGTTTCGGTTTCTCCGGTCTTGGTATGCGTCACCAACACGTTCCGCCAATGCGACGGCACCTGCACCATGAACCCCTGTCGCTCATCGGCGTGATTGGCCAGGATCGGGCCGTTGGACAACGCGTCAAAACCGGGGATGCGAAGGCTGAACAGATTCAGGGCCTGACACTGCGTCGGGATATGCGACTGACAGATAGAACTGATCGGCGTGGTGTTCTGGAACTTGTTGACCATGGGGTTGGTAGGGTCCGGTTTGAACAGCGCGGTGATGTTCTCGGATATGGCCTGGGCTGTCCCCGCCCCCCCTAGACTCAACAGTCCGACCAAGACGGCAAGGTTCAACGGTGATGCGCGATTCATAGATCCGAATCCCAAATAACGGTGGCTTGTCCCGAATAAGT